>CAMWQD010000007.1 GCA_947176325.1 uncultured Bacteroidales bacterium
ATAGACAAAGGGCGCGGGGCGCACGGTATCGTTGTCCGCATCCCAAAACAGAAATCTTCCGTTGTCGCTCGGGTCGAAACGCAACTTTCCTCCCCCTCCCGGACCGCCGCCTACCTCATCATACCCCCAAACCAATTCTCCACTCGCATCCTTCACTTTCAATATCTGATTCCTACCGCCTTTTGTCGTGGGCAACGTATATCCCTCATTGGGATTGTTAGGCGAGGATATATAGATGCGGTCGCCTCTTTGCACAATACCGGAAGCGGTGAGTGCCTCATCCAAAGCATTATACATAGGAACCTCACCGTCCTTGAGATTGAACGACATTCCCGCATTGTCGGCATTGCCTGCAAAGAAAGCGTAGGGTACGGTAAGCAGTTCGGAAACCCCCATCTGCGTGTAGCCCGTTCCGTCGGTCTGCACCTCAATCTGCGCATAAAGGGCATCTTCGCCCCAAGGCACTTCGTGCAAGGTGGCCACGCCGCCGATATTATTTCCCGTGCCTATTTCCAGATGAATCAAACCATAGGCATTGGTTTCAAGGCCGATATGTTCTTCCTGATAAACCACGGTGCCTGCGGGAACGCCTTGACGGAGGCTGACACGGATATCCACATTCGCCCTATCGGACAAAACGGCTCCGTTCACATCGCGCAAAACCACTTGATATTTAATGGCAGGCGGCACTTTCCGAGTCGTCTGCGCCGACAAGAGAGAGCAGAAAACAACCGAAAACAACAGCACGGTACCAAAAAATCTCATCACTCCGCACTTCATATCACTTCACTTTTATAATCTTGAATAATAAATTTCTATGCAACACCCTATCCGTCACAGCCAATACGTAAAGTCCGTCTGGGAAAGGGGTCAAATCCAATTCCAATTCTCCCGCATACCGTTCTTCGCTCCACACACACAAGCCCGAAAGATTGCGCAATTCCAATCGGTAGAGACGGGAATCCATGCCTGCGAGAGTGCCCTGCATCTTGCCCCGCGTGGGATTGGGCGTGAGAAAGAGCTTGATTCCGAAAGCTTCCACCCCTTCGTTGCGGGTTGCCATGGGGTCTGCGATATAGCCTTCACCCTGCTCGAAGCCTTGTGTAAGACGTTTCTTCGAGGCGTCGAAACCGGGGCGTGTGCCGAATTCCTCGGTAATGGGTTCACCGATGTTCCATGCAGCGGTAAAGCCCTCGCCCTCGAAAGCATTGCCTTGGAAATTGCCCCAGCCGCCGCCGTTCGAGAATACGAAAGCGGTCTGCGGGGCGTCTTCCTGCGCCCGCAAGGAGGCGGGAGCGAGAAGAGCCGCGGCAAAAGCCCACGCGAAACACAGAATATGTGAGATTCGTTCTTGCATAAAACAGGTTCAAACCAACCTGCGAAGGTACGAAAATATACGAAATTTAACTACCTTTGCACCCCTACGTGAAACTTGTATAAACGTAAATAACAAGCAACATCATGAATATCACAAGAGAAGACAACGGAGCATTGCATGCTTACCTGAAGCTGGAATTGGTTCCCCAAGACTATGAGGGGAAAGTGGCGGAAGAATTGAAAAATTACCGCAAGAAAGTAAACATGAACGGGTTCCGTCCCGGCCAAGTACCTGCCGGTTTGGTGAAACAGATGTACGGAAAGGCCATTTTGATGGACGTTATCAACCGCAGCGTGGCCGAAGGCATCGACAAATACATCAAAGACGAAAAAGTCAATATCCTGGGCCATGCCCTCCCCGTGGACGACGACACCCACAAAAGCGAGATGGACTTTGACAAACCCGCCGGCTTCACCTTTTGGTTCGAAATCGGTCTGGTGCCCGAATTCAAGGTGGAACTCGAGAAAATCAAGGTTCGCGGCTACGAAATCACCGTGTCGGACGAAATGGTAGACAAACACATGGACGGCATCTGCCGCCGCTACGGCAAAATCGAAAGCCCCGAAACCGTGGGCGACACCGATACCTTGGGAGGCGAACTCACCGAATTGAATGAAGCGGGCGAAGCCAAAGAAAACGGCATCAGCGTCAAGACCTCGATAGCGGTAGACATGATTGCGCTCAAAACCATTCAAAAACAGTTCATCGGCAAGAAGAAGGAAGACAAAGTAGACTTTGAAATCCAAAAAGCCTTCAAGAACAAGACCGATTTGGCCGCCATGCTCAACATCACCGAAGACCGCCTGGCCGAAATCGCCCCCAAATTCCGCTTCACTATCCACAGCATCACCCGCGTGGAACGCGCCGCGCTCGGCGAAGACCTTTATGAAAAGGCCTATCCCGGCATCGGCATCAAGGACGAAAAGGCGTTCCGCGAACATATGCGCAACGAAATTTCGGGCTATTACAGTCAGAATACCGATAAGAAACTCTTTGTGGACACGGTGGACACCATTGTCAAGGACACCAAGTTCGATTTGAACGAAGAGTTCGTGAAACGCTGGGTGCTCTCCGAACAGAACCGCGAAGCCGAAGAGAACAAGAAGGAAACGGTGAACGACATTCCCGAAGAAGATATGAAGCAGATTCTGCGTTCGCTCCGTTGGGAACTGATTCAAAACCGCATCACCGAACAATACGGTATGAAAATCGAGATGCAGGATCTGCGCGATTTCTACAAGAACCGTGTTTTGGCGCAGTATTTCCCCGTGAATGCCGAAGACGAAGAAAGCAAGAAGCGCGTGGAAATGTTCATCGATTCGATGATGAAGAACGAAGAAGAGGTGAGACGTGTCTACGACATGGTGTTCGAAGAAAAACTCACCGCCATTTTCAAGGACAAGGTGAAAGTGGACAAGAAATCCTTGAGCATGGAGGAATTTGTAGAGGTGCTCAAGAAAGACAACGAGAAGAAGCAGAAATAAACCGCCATGAAAGACGAATTCCGTAAATACGCCCGGAGCCGGGGCATCAGCAGTCTGAATTTAGACCGCTTCGAATCGCAGACCCGCGCCTACATCAACCCTACCATTATCGAGGAAAGGCAGTTGAATGTAGCCCAAATGGACGTGTTCTCGCGCTTGATGATGGATCGGATTCTCTTTTTGGGAACGCCCATCAACGACGAAGTGGCCAATATCATCCAAGCCCAGCTGCTGTTTTTGGAGCAGGTGGACAGCCAAAAGGACATTCAGATTTATATCAACAGTCCCGGAGGCTCGGTGTATGCCGGTCTGGGCATCTACGACACCATGCAGTATGTGTCGCCGGATGTGTCTACCATTTGCACGGGCATGGCCGCTTCCATGGCTTCGGTATTGCTCTGCGCCGGCGCCAAGGGAAAACGCTCGGCCTTGCGCCATTCGCGCGTGCTGATTCATCAGCCCCTCGGCGGTGCCGAAGGTCAGGCTTCGGACATCGAAATCACCGCCCGCGAAATTCTGAAGGTAAAGAAGGAACTCTACGAAATCATCGCCCAACACAGCGGTCAGCCCTACGATAAAATCTATCAAGATGCCGACCGCGACTATTGGATGACCTCGAAAGAGGCCTTGGAATACGGCATGATTGACGAGATTCTGGAAAAGAAGAAGGAAAAATAGAGAATAGATGATAGTTGGGTTTATATTGATGATTGTGGTTTACAAGCTTTTGCTTGTACCCACGTTGTGGGGTGTATTCACAACCGCAGGCAAGAATCCGTGGTGGGCGCTCGTGCCTTTCTATGGCGAATACCTTTGGATCCGAATCTTGAAAGTAAAAACCCTGCAACATTTCATCTTTCTCTTTATCCCCTTCATCAATGTCTTTGTCTTTTGGCTGCTGTGCGTGGAGACTACCTACGGATATTCCCGCCGCCGCATTTGGGAATGTCTGTGCGCCTGCCTGTTCTTCTTCGTTTACTTTCCCGTGCTTCACTTTGTGAAGAAGGAGAAGTATACCTGCGCCAAAGACCTTCCGCCCTACAAGAAAAGCGCCGCCCGCGAGTGGTTCGACACCCTTGTGTTCGCCCTCACCGTTGTGCTTATCATCCACGCCTTCTATTTCAAAGGCTTCATGATTCCGTCCTCGTCGATGGAAAAATCGCTCAATGTGGGCGACTTTCTCTTTGTAAGCAAGGTGGCCTACGGGCCGAGGGTGCCGCAGACTCTCGTCACGTTCCCTTTTGTGCAGCATACGCTTCCCCTTACCAAAGACGTGCCCTCCTACCTCACGTGGATTGAACTGCCCTATCACCGCCTGCCCGGGTTGCACGAGGTGCGCCGCAATGAGGTGGTGGTGTTCAATTTTCCCGACGGCGACACGGTTTCGAGTGTCTTTCAGAGCAATATCTCATATAATACCTTGGTAAAGGAAGTGGGGAGAGAAAGGGTCTGGAACGACAAGGAAACTTTCGGACGCATTACCTACCGCCCCGTCGACCGCCGAGAGAATTTTGTGAAACGTTGCATAGGTATCGGCGGCGACACGCTCGAAATCCGCGACCGTCAGGTATATGTGAACGGAGAGAAAGCCTGCAACCCCGAATTGTTGCAGTTCAACTACCGTATCTATCCCTCGCCGGGCGTGGTGAGCCGCAAGACATGGCAGGAACTGGGCGTTTCGAACGACGACCTCAAGATGTTGTTCAACCCCGCCTACGGCACGGTGCCCCTGACAGACGAAATGGTGAAGAAATTAGCCGCCATGCCGAGCGTGAGCAAGGTGGAACCCATCGTTGAACCTGCCGGTTGGGGCGACGGCCGTCTCTTTCCTTTCAGCCCTTCGGTCTATGCCTGGAATGTGGATAATTACGGCCCCGTCTATATTCCCAAACAGGGCGACACGTTGCAACTGAATTTGGCAAATCTGGCTTTATACCACCGTCTTATCACTATCTACGAAAACAATTCCCTGGAAATCAAAGAGGGTAAGATTTTCATCAACGGAGAAGAGACCGACCGCTACGTATGCCGGATGAACTATTATTGGATGATGGGCGACAACCGCCACAATTCGGCAGACTCGCGCTACTGGGGATTCGTGCCCGAAGATCATGTGGTGGGCAAGGCCTATATCGTATGGTTTTCGTGGAACAAAGACGCTCACGGCCTCAACAAGGTGCGGTGGAATAAGTTTCTGCGCAAAATCCGATAGCGTTTTTCTCAACGATTGCGGCGGGCTTCACGCCCCTCCCGCTGAAACTCCTTTTTCGTTTCGCGTTCTTCACGCTTCTGCGCACGTTCCTCTTGGCGCTGTTCTTTGGTGCGCTTGCCTTTGGAGCCATAGATAAATTCCTTCCAGCTGTCGAAATCGCGCTTGAACACCACGCCCACACCTTGTGTATAGGAGTTGGCGGGTTTGGTGAGGTCTTGTTCGTTGGAGTGATTAAAGGCTTTCAGGCGCAATTCTTCGGTGAATTTCCATTCCACATCCACTTCACCCACCACATTCGTGGCCGATCTTCCTGCCGAAACTCCCGACGCGCCGTTTTCCGACACACCCAAATTGCCGTTAATCAGCAGGCGGTCGTTGAACAACTGACCCGACATCATCACCTGAAATTCGGAATTTCCCGTTCCCGAATTGGCGCCGCCCACATTGGGAGTGTAATTCAAGCCGATGTTGAAGTTTTCGGTGAACTGCGAAAGGAAGTTGTTGAACTGACTGAAAAGCAAGTCGGAGGAAGAAGACAAGGCGGCATTGCCTATGCCCGCGCTGCTGTTGTCGAGCGCCATAAAGGAGTTGAACATCAGCAAAGAGAACGTCTGACGGAGCATTTCGTCTTCGTCGTCTTTCTTCACCACCGCAAAGAACTTATCCTTGGAATCCTCGTCGGTATTCATCAAATCGATATCGAAACTTATATCGGGATTCATCAGGTTTCCGCTCAGGATAATGATACTCTTCACATCGCTTTTCTGCATGCGGCGGTCTTCGTCGGTGCCTGAAAACTGGGAAAGGATGGGATACAGGCTCGCGCGGGTCTGATAGTCGGCACGGACATTGATGCGGGCATCGTCGATAGGCCCCACCCACGAAATGGTGCCGCCTTCCTCCAGTTCGAACTTCTTGTTGATGATGTCGACCATCGAAATATCGAATTCCCCGCCGTTAATCGTATAGGTTCCGAAAAGCCGCGTGGTGCCGTTCTTGGACGAAAGGCGCAGGATGCCGCTTCCCGTAGCCGAAAGCGTGCCGTCCATGGCCGTATTGCCCAATCCCACCGACACCTCCAAGCCCGGATTGATGCCCAGATTCAAATCCAAGGAAAGATGATTGCGCCGTCTGCGTGCCAGACTGCGGGTGCGGGCATAGAATTTCTCGAACGAAAGCTTCGCGGTGTCTTCCATTTCGGGTATTTCGGACACAAACTGGATGAAATTGGCGCCGCTGTTCACCGACATGGAGGAGAAATCGAAATGAATATCGGAAGGATTGTCCACCACCGCCGAAAGCGTAACGGCCAAATCGTTCATAGGGCCGTTGATGCTCAACGCGCCCGTGGCCAAAACCTTTCCCCAAAACGGTATGTCGGGCGAGCGCTTGGTATGAACCGCCAGCAGTTTCTGGAAATCCAGGCCCATGTCGAGCCGCATATTCTTGAAGTTATGATGAGAAAGGGAGCCTTTTAACGTTCCGCTCGAGCGGAAATCCTCGTCGGTGAAACGCCCGCGCACAAAGGAAATCTTGTCGGAGGTGAGTTTCAAGGCCATGTCGGTGAAAGTATAGCGCGTGCCTAAAAACGGAATGGTGGCGGCCAGATTGTTCGTCTTGACCTCCGCATAGAGACGAGGCGAAGAAAGGGTGCCGCCCATCTTCAGATCTCCGTTCAACGTACCCTCCAAATCGGAAGCCACCGAGGAGAGAAAACCCGAAAGGAACTGCACGGGAAAATCGTTGACCTTCCCCGCAAAGTCGAGTTTCTTGCCCTGCGTGCGGTAGAAAGTGCCGTCGAAAGAAAGGGTTTCGAAAGGCTTTCCCTGGCGGTTTTCCTTGAGATGCACACCTAACTTTATGGCGTCTTTCCGATTGAAACGCGACCCCACTTCCAAACGTCCGTAGGAATGACGGTTGATGAGGAGGTTGTCTATATTCAAATCGGCCTCGAAGGAGAACATATCGTAAAAGTCGTTCACCTGCGCATAACCGTTGATGTTTCCCTCCATATCCATGTGGATTTTGCGAAGGAAATAGTGCAGGTAGTCTAAAGAAAATTCGTCAAAATCGATACGAAGGTGCGAGGAGGGCTTGTGGGAAAGCTCGCCGTTGAGCACCACCCCGCTCCGGGCATCGGACGAACGGAAACCGAACTGTCCGAAGACCATCGAATCGGGGGCGAAGAACAGATAGCTGCCTTCGTAATTCCGCCACAGGCTTCCTCCTAAAAACACCCCGCTCTCTTCGATTTCGAAGCGGACGGCGGGCCCCGGAGAAAAGCGGAAATCTCCGTAAAGCCCCGATTTTAGGGTGCCGTCCCACATCAAGGCATAGTTCAATACATCCTTTTCCGCACCGGTGAGGGTGAGCGAGAAATTCGGCAAGCGGATGCTGTCGTCGAGATACAGGGAACCCGCCTGCGCGCGGAGCGAGGTTTTTTCGGGTGAGAAATCCGCTTGCAGACTGCCGTCCATATAGGCGAAGCGATGATATTGAAGATAGGGCAAATCGAGGGAGAGACCGAGCTTCTCCTCTCCGTCATCGTAATTCATCTCACCGCTCAGACCTACGGGAATATGCACATCGGGGAAGAAAAGCTGCAACAGATTATCGGCATCCTTGAGCTTCAGATGCACCGTATAGTGCATGGGGTGCGTGGCATCGACATGCGCAACCTGCGGAACCGTATCGAAAAGCGAAGGTATCTGCAAGGAGAGTATATGCTGAATCTGACTTTCCAGACTGGCGAAACTCCAAAAACCGTGCAAATCGAAATCCAGTAACTCCGAGCGCACATAAGCCCAGCGGTGCTTGCCCTCTTTCACCAAGGCAAGACGCATTTCGGGCAGGGCATACGAAGCGCCAAGCCGCTGTATTTTGGTATTCATCAGGCGGATATGTCCCTCTATCGAATCGTATTGCCTGCCCGTGTAAGCCACCCGCAAAAAGGTGGAGACCCTGAAAGCGCCCGTATCGCCGAACAGATGCAGGGGACTAAGGTCGATATTGCGCAAATCCAGCTCAAAGTGCGAACGGGAGTCGCCCGAGCGGAAATCCAGATTTCCCGACAAGCGGAAATCCAAATTGGAATCGCGGCACTCCACCCTGCCGCCGAAAAAGTCTTTCTGCAGGTTTACATCGAGTTTCACGGGCTGGAGCGTCTTGCCGGCAATCTGCATATTCGACACCGTGCCGTCCAGTTCGCAACGCAAGGTCGAGGAGGTCTTTCCGACCAAATAGAAATCAACGCCGAAGTCGGCCGTTCCGAGCAGGGAATCCTTGCCGGAAAGTTTGTCCAAGCGAATGGCCGAAGCGTCCAGACGGCCCACCATCACGGCCGGGCCTCCGAGCGTATCCACCACGGAATTGCGGATATGGACATTTCCCAAATTGCTTTCCATATCGAGATCGGCGGTGAATTTCTCCACATTGCCGTCCAAAGTTCCGTGCATGGTCAGTTCCTCCCACTCCCGCAAGATTTCGGGCAGTTTGAGATATTCTCCGTTCGGCAACACGATATGCCCGAGATCTTGTTTTTCGGCATGAAGTCTATGCAGGTTGAGATTGAGGTTGAGGGTATCGGGAACACCTTGCAGACGCACGTCGGCATTCAAGGCGGTGTGTTTCCCGAAAGCGAGTTTCAGATGGTGCAGGTCGAGGTCGGAAACAGGCCCTTTCACCTGCGAGGAAAGTTTCACATTCCCCTGCATATCGCCCACCGCCGCCACAAAACGGCGCAGGTCGGTCAAGGCGAGCACCGAAGGCCGCACCTCTGCATCAAAACGCACCCGATGCACAAAATCCGCATAGGGTTTCCAATCGGGCACGCCCGCCTCGAGCGAAAGATCCAAATTTAAATCGCTTCCCGGAGTCTTGATGTGGGCCGAAGTGAAATGCAACTCGCCCTTATCCAATTCGATATGCGTAGAGAAATCATCTATCTCCACACCGCTTCCTTCCTTGGCGCGCAGATGATCGATGTCGGCCCTGACCACGCCGATTCGCGTGTAGAAATTCCGTCCCTTGGCATAGCCCTCCGTAAGACGGATATGCTTGAAATCCACGGTGCCGTTGTTTTTTTCGGGACGGTTGAAATCGTCGTAATAGAAGGTGGCGTTTTCTATTTCAAACGCAAGCATCTGAAAAGGCTTGCGCAAAGCGGAGTCTTTTTTGGGACGGGAGGAAATCTTCTTGAGCACCCGCTTGAAATCGGATATGCTGTCGCCCTCGTAGCGGGTGATGCGGATGCAGGGATCGGTGAGACGGGCGTTCTGAAGGGTGAGGTTCTTGAAATCGTAGTTGTGCAACACCGCCCAAGCCTCGCGGACGTAGACAGTGGGATGATCCTGACAGTCGTAAACCACCAAATCGTGTATCCGCAGGCTCCGCTTGAACAAGACCAACTCCACCCTTCCCATATCCACCTTGCAGTGCATGTATTCGGTGGCCCACCCGGCGGCCTTGTTGGCCACGTACCGGTGCACGAAGGGTGCGTTCAAAAGGCCGCCTCCCAGCAAAAGCAGGAACACCAAGCCTGCAAGCAGACCCAGCGAGATGTTCTTGAACCGTTTAAGCGCCTTTTTTGCCAATTTTTCCTACTTTTGCGATGCTTTGCAAATTTAAACAAAATGTCCTGTATTCTTGCCATAGAATCCTCCTGCGACGACACTTCGGCCGCCGTGCTCGAAGACGACCTGCTTTTGGCGAACTTCATCGCCGGTCAGAAAGTGCACGAGATGTACGGAGGTGTAGTTCCCGAACTGGCTTCACGGGCGCATTTGCAGAACATCGTTCCCGTGGTGGACGCCGCCATAAAGACCTCCGGCCTGAAGCCCGAGAACCTCGACGCCATCGCCTTTACAAGAGGCCCCGGCCTCATGGGCTCGCTCCTTGTGGGGGTTTCCTTCGCCAAAGCCCTTTCGCTCTCGCTTCATATTCCCCTTGTGGAGGTGAATCATCTGGAAGCCCATGTGCTGTCTCATTTCATCCGCACCCCCGACTATCACCACGCTCCGAAATTTCCGTTCCTGTGCCTCTTGGTTTCGGGCGGCCACACGCAGATCTTGAAAGTGGAAAGCCCCTCGCGTTTCGAAGTGTTGGGCGGCACTATCGACGATGCGGCGGGGGAATGCATCGACAAGGCCGCCAAAATCATGGGGCTTCCCTACCCCGGCGGGCCCGTCGTCGACCGCCTGGCCAAAGAGGGCGACCCCGACCGTTTCAAAATAGCCCGTCCCCGCATGGAGAAACTCAACTACAGCTTCAGCGGCCTCAAGACTTCCTTTCTCTATCTGGTGCGCGACGAACTCAAGAAAGACCCCGACTTCATCGAGAAAAACAAAAACGACCTTTGTGCGAGCGTGCAGAAAGCCGTTATCGGAAGCCTTATGGACAAACTCGTGCTGGCCGCCCGCCAAACGGGTATCAAGCAGGTGGCTATCGCGGGGGGAGTGTCGGCCAATTCGCTCTTGCGCGGCGAAATGGAGAAAGCGCAGAATCTTTACGGTTGGGAATCGTTTATACCGCCGTTTTCGTTTACCACCGACAACGCCGCCATGGTGGGCATAGCGGGCAGTTTCAAATTTGCCGAAAAAAGGTTCTGCGACCTCTCGGCAGTGCCTTATGCACGGGCGTAGGCCGTCCCTGCATAACCTCCACGCACGTGGTTTCCCGAAAATTTCGTATCTTTACTCTTTAATGAAACCACGGTATTTTCATATCCGGATGTTTGCCGGCTTGCTCGGTGCCCTTTTATCGGGGTCTGCATCCTTATTGCAGGCTCAGACCTACCCTACGCCGCAGCATCCTAAATCGTATTCGGTGCTCGCCCTCGGCACAAGCCTGAAAGTAGGCGTAACCCAAAACGGAGTGTATCGGATTACCTACGAAGACCTTGTGTCCGCGGGTTTGGTTTCCCAACCTCTTTCCGCTCGGAAATTAGCCGTCTATGGCAATGTTTCGGGCTATCTTCCCTTTTTCAACACCGCCGATATTTACGACGACCTCGCCGCCCTGCCCTTTTCGGTCTACGACCCGAACCAAGACGGCATGTTCGGCCCGGGCGACTATCTGGTCTTTTACGCCCAATCGCAGGCACGCGCCACATATCAGGCGCAGTCCGGCACTTTTTCCGTAACCATCAACCCTTATTGCGACACCACCTATTATTTTGTGGGAATCCAAGCCGAATACGTTCCCGAAATCCCCATGGAAACGGCCTCGGCGGAGGCCTCGGCTCCGCAAATCGAGGTCTTTCCCGACTACGTGCACCACGAACAGGAACTATATAACGTATGCGAAGGCGGAGCCACTTGGTTGGGCGAACGGTTTATGAGCGGCGGTGCCTCGCACAACATCAATATAACCCTGCCGGGCGCCGTGCGCGGAAATACCGCCTCGGCCTATGTCCGGACAGCGGCAAGAACCGCCTCCGGAACCGCTTCGTTTACCCTACGGGTTGGGGAAAAGACACAGTCCGTCTACCTTTCCAAAAACGAAGCCTGCACACAATTCGCCGAAACCACCCTCGACTTTCCCGTTTCGGACGAAAAGACCACCTTTTCGTTCCTCTACAATAAAGAATCCTCGGCCGGAGAAGGCTACCTCGACAAAATCACGGTATCCTACAACCGTCGTCTCGCCTTTTCCTCGGGCAGCCTGAATTTCCGCGCCCCGCAAGGCATCTCGGAAGATGTCCGCTTCCGTATCGAATCGTCGCGCGAACTGCGCGTATGGGACGTGACCGACATCTACAACCTCCGCGAAATGCAGGTCAGCGCAAGCGGAAACCATCGCGAATTTTCCGCAAAGGCCGACAACACCTTGCACGAGTATACGGTTTTTGAGGCCTCCACATGCCCCAAACCCCGCTTCGTCGGCCTGGTGCAACCGCAGAATCTGCACGCCGAACGCAACATAGACTATGTGATTGTCTCGCATCCCTCCTTTGTGGAGCAGGCGCAGAAGATAGCACGGATTCACCGCGAAAAAGACGGCTATACCACTTTGGTGACGACCACGCAGAAAGTGTTCAACGAATTTTCGTCGGGCGCCAAGGATCCTTCGGCTTTCCGTCTGCTGATGAAGAAACTCTCCGACAATTCCGACAGCCTGCGCAAGCCCCGTTTCCTGTGTTTGTTCGGGGCGGCCTCCTACGACTACAAGAACATTCTCGGCTCGGAAAGCGACTTCGTGTCGACCGTGCAGTCGTTCGGCAACAGCGATGAGGGCGGAGGCGATCCCTTGGACGACAATTTCGGCTACACCGGCCCGGGAGAAGGCATTTCGCCCTACGACAATAGCAAGCGCGGCACGCTCGACGTGGCGGTGGGGCGTATTCCCGTCCACTCGGTGAAGGAAGCCGAAAATGCCGTGGAAAAAATAGACCTCTATTCCTCCCCCCGCAATTTCGGGGATTGGAAAAGCGAAGTGGCGGTGGTGACCGACGACGGCTTTGAGTCGGCTATGGAATCAACCATTTTGAAACACAATGGCTTTGCCTCGCTTCATCCCGAATTTCATCTCAATAAACTCTACTCGGACGCCTACGCCCGCACGTCTTCTTCCACATCCACCCGCGTACCGGCTTTGGAAAACGCCATCAGGCGGAGATTTGAGGAGGGGTCGCTCTTTGTGGGGTATTACGGCCACAGCGGCTGGGATGCGTGGTCGGACGAGAAGATTCTCACCAACCATATCATCGACAACCTCAAGCAAAACACGACTTTCCCGATTTCCGTGGCCTCATCGTGCAGTTTCGCCCGTTTCGACAATATCGGACAGGTGTCGGGAGCCGAGCGCTTGGTATTGCACGAACACGGAGGCGGCATCGCCATCATGGCCACCTCGCGCTCGGCACTGACCGGTGCCATCGAAGATATTTTCAGCCGTTTCCTCTACGCCCTCACCGATAAGTCTTCCGGAAAGATTCCCACCATCGGCGAAGCGTTCCTGACGGCGAAAATCCACAACACCAGCGGAGGCGGACAAAAATTCCTGCTGCTCGGAGACCCCGGACTGAAAGTGGCCTTGCCGCAAGGGCGCATCGAGACAACTTCGGTTTCCGATACCATCCGGGCCTTGGGAACGGCCAAAATAGAAGGTTGCATCACCGACCTGCAAGGCAATCCCCTTTCCGATTTCAATGGAAAAATCATCACGAAAGTCTACGACAAGCCCATTGTTTCCAAAACCTTGGGATTGTATAACGCACGGGAACACGGGGAAGCGTATAATCCGCAAGTGCCCTACCAACAACAGAACAGTCTGATTTTTCAGGGAGAAACCGAGGTGAAGGACGGAAAGTTCGAAATCTCGTTCATCGTGCCCAAAGATATCCGCTACGAATACGGTTTCGGAAAAATCATCTACTACGCCTATAACGACAGCATGGATGCGGACGGCAGTTACAGCCGGTTGGTGGTGGGAGGATTTGACGAGAACGCGGTTATAGACACCAACCCGCCTGTGGTGCGGCTCCGTCTGGACGGCCCCGATTCGAGAGGCCTCACCGTAGGTGTCTCCCCCACACTCTATGCCGAAATCAACGACGATTTCGGCATCAATACCACCGGTTCCGGCTTGGGGCACGATATGACGTTGGTGATAGACGGCGACGAGCGCAACCCTCTTGTGGTGAACGATTTATTCCGCTACAATCTGGGCAGCTACCGTTCTGGCACGCTTTCGTATCTGTTGAACGACTTGCAGGCGGGCAAGCATACGGCCAAACTCAAAGTCTGGAACATCAACAATATATCGGCCACAGCCACCTTGGTTTTCGAGATAAACGGGGCGCAGAAGTTCGAGCTTTTCGATTTGATTGCCGCCCCCAATCCCTGTCGGGGACAGGAGGTGAAATTCTATTTCACGCACAACGGCGAGGCGGGAAGCATAGAGAACTGCACCTTGCAGATATTCGACCTGCGGGGGGCGCGTGTGGCGGAGGCGAAGTATTCCACGCCCGAAGCCACGGGGCATTCGGTATGTCTGCGTTGGGATGCGGCGGGCGTGCGCCTGCAGAACGGAATTTATATCTGTCGCGTGGTAGCCACGGACGTGCACGGAAAAACGGCAGTGAAAACCGTCAAGTTGGTGGTGACCGGCTCGGCGCGTTAAGAATCAGGCCAACCGCCCTATGAGTGTGGCGGGCGTACACGATTCCACAACAACGCGCACATAGTCGCCTACGGAAACCGCCCCGTTCTTGTTATCGAAAACAATCACCTTATTCTGACTGTTGCGCCCGAAAGACTGGTTCTTGTCTTTCTTCGACGCACCTTCCACCAAAATTTCGAATTCCTTGCCCACATCGCGCTTATTGCTCTCGTGGGAAAGTTCCTGCTGCAAGGCTATGATTTCGTTCAGACGGCGGAGTTTCACCTCCTCGGGCACATCGTCGGGATAGTGCTTGGACGCAAAGGTGCCGGGACGCTCGGAATACTTGAACATGAAAGCCGAGTCGTAGCCCACCTCGCGCATCAGACTCAAGGTCTGCGCATGGTCTTCCTCGGTCTCCCCGCAAAAGCCCGCAATGATGTCGGTGGTGATGGCGCAGTCGGGCAGTTCGGCCCGAATGGCGGCGATACGGTCTAAATACCACGCCCGGTCGTACTTGCGGTTCATCTTCTTGAGCATGGCCGAACTGCCCGACTGCACAGGCAGATGAATGGCCTTGCATATATTGGGATATTCCGCCATAACGTGGATGAGCTCGTCCGACAAGTCTTTCGGGTGGGAAGTGGAAAAACGCACGCGCAGTTGCGGACTGATGTTTGCCACACGCCGCATCAATTCGGCAAAATTCACATCCCCCGTACGATAAGAATTTACATTCTGCCCCAACAACGTCACCTCCTTATAGCCTTTCTGCACCAAATCGGCGGCTTCGCGCACAATGGTATCGGCATTGCGGCTGCGTTCCTTGCCTCTCGTATAGGGCACCACGCAATAGGAGCAATAATTCTGGCAACCGCGCATAATGGAGATGAAGGCCGAAACACGGTTCTCACCCAAACGCACGGGCGCTATATCGTGATAGGTTTCTTCTTCGGAGAGCAACACATCGATGCCTTTCTGCCCCGCCTGCACCCTTTGCAACAGGTCGGGCAAGGAACGGTAGGCATCGGGGCCCACCACCAAATCGATGCCCGCTTCGAGCAGGTCTTGCTGCAAACGCTCGGCCATACAGCCCACCACGCCCACCTTAAGCGAGGCACGTTTCTTCTTGAGGGCGGTGAATTCCTTGAGACGGTTGAACACCCTCTGTTCGGCATGGTCGCGTATCGAACAGGTGTTCACTAAAATCAAATCGGCTTCGGCATAGTCCTGCGTGGTGTCGTAATGGTCTTGCAAGAGAGAAACCAGAATTTCCGAATCGGCGAAATTCATCTGACAGCCGTAGGTTTCTATAAAGAGTCTGGGCTTTTCCATAGGGTGAGGTTTAGGCAAAAAAAAGGCGGGACCGTTGCCCGCCTCATTTCTTACATCGCGTTGTTTTCCGCTTCGGTCTGCAACTTCTGGATGTAAATGGCCTTTAGTTTGCGTTCCCGAGCGACAACCGAGGGCTTCGTAAACTTTTGACGGTTTCTCAGCTCTCTGATAACACCCGTTTTTTCAAACTTACGTTTGAGCTTCTTCAGCGAACGTTCGATGTTCTCGCCCTCTTTTACAGGAACAATAATCATACTAAATACCTTTTCCTTTCTTAATGGTTAATACTTTGTTTTCTTCCCCCGAAAGGGACGGCAAAAATAGTTTTTTTTGCTGAATAAAAAAAATTGACTAATTTCGCATTTCCATAATGGTCCCATGGCCGAGTGGTTAGGTACCGGTCTGCAAAACCGTTGACAGCAGTTCGAATCTGCTTGGGACCTCTCGATGCTCCTATCTTCTAATGGTTAGGAAACTAGATTCTCAGTCTAGGAATCGGGGTTCGATTCCCCGTGGGAGTACGAAGATTAAACACCCAATTTTACACCCGTGTAGAGTTGGGTGTTCTTGTTTTTAGGCCTTTCGTATATGAACGTTCCCAAAATGTTAAAAATTGTTAAAAAATTTGTTGGGATAGAAAAACATTGTACTTTTGTGTCACGGAGAGATAGTAAAACCGTTGAAAGC
>CAMWQD010000008.1 GCA_947176325.1 uncultured Bacteroidales bacterium
GGCCCTCAGGTTTTTATGACCGCACTCCGGAACATGGCTTTGGCGCAGGCTCTCGAACGTAAGGATGCCGGGCAGGTTGCCAAGATCGCGGAAACGAACAAGGATCAAATCCCCGCCATTTTCAAGGATTACGATTTTGACGTGAACCGCGAAATGGTGGCCCGTATGCTCGAATTCTATTATAGAAACGTGGATGCGGAACTCCAGTCTGCCGATTTCCGCGCTTTTGTGGCCAAGAATAAGGAAAATTTCGACGCCATCGCCGACAACATGATGGCGAACTCGGTTTTCGCCACGCCTGAAAAATACGAGGCATTCCTCAACAAACCCGATTTGAAGAAATTGCAGAACGACCCCGTTTATAAATGGGCGATGTCTATCCGCGATGCTTGGGCTGCGAACATGAATGCCGAAGCTTGGGCGAAGGCTCGCGAAAGCCAGCAGAAGAACCTGCGTCTGTTCGTGAAAGGAATCCGCGAAATGAACGCCGACAAGGCCTATGCGCCCGACGCCAACCTGACGATGCGTCTCAGCTACGGCACCGTGCAGGATTACGCGCCCGCCGATGCGGTTCACTATAACTACATCACCACGATCGAGGGCGTGATGCAGAAAGAAGATCCGGGCAATCCCGACTTTATCGTACCCGCCCGCCTCAAGGAACTCTACAACGCCAAAGACTACGGTCAATACGGCGACAGCACGCTGGTAGTGTGCTTCCTTACCACCAACGACATCACGGGCGGTAACTCGGGCAGCCCCGTCATCAACGCCAAGGGCGAATTGATCGGCCTTGCTTTCGACGGCAACTGGGAAGCCATGAGCGGGGACATCTATTACGAACCCAACCTGCAACGCACCATTTGCGTGGATTCGCGCTACGTGCTGTTCATCATCGACAAATTTGCCGGCGCCACCAACCTTATCGACGAGCTTACCATCGTAAAGGAAAGGGTTGACGCGCCCGAAACCACTCAGGAATAATTTTACGACCCACCCCTACAATCACAAAGACATGGACCCACAGACCCATACAGAAGAAGAAAAAGTGAATCTGAACCAATTGGAGCAGATTGCCGCCCAGCAGCGGGAGGAGGCCGAAGAAGCGGCCGAAGAGAAAGCCAGCGGAGAATCGCATCCGGATGCGCAGAGCGACCCGAAAACCGAGGAACCGAAAGAGTTGAGCGAAGCCGAAATCGGCGAGCTCTCGGCCTTGGAACGCAAGGAGTTGGTGGAGCGTCTGGAGAGGCTTTTTGCGGAGGGACAGCTGGAGGCTTCCAAGAACATGGTGGCTTTGTTGCGTATCAAGTATAAGGAAAAGACAGGGGTGGAGCGTAAGCAGGCCTTGGACAAGTTTGTGGAAGAGGGGGGAGACAAGGCCGACTTCAAGTTCGAGGACGAACTTGAACAACGCTTCGATGCGGTGGGGCGCAAAATCCGCGAATACCACAAGAAGAAGCGCGAGGATTTGGAACGCCTTATGGCGGAGAACCTCAAGAAGAAGCAGGCGTTGCTGGACGAATTGAAAGGATTGATTGAGGAGGACAAACCGCTCAAGCAGACCTACGATGCGTTTAACCGTCTCACCGAAACGTGGAAGGAAATCAAGCCTATCGCCCGTGCCGAATCGAACAACCTGTGGCAGAGCTACCACTTCCTGGTGGAGAAATTCTTTGAGAAGGTTCGCATCAACAACGAGTTGCGCGACCTCGACTACAAGAAGAACTTGGAAGCCAAATTGCAGTTGTGCGAGGAGGCCGAGAGTCTGATGCTGGAAGAGTCGATTGCCAAGGTTTCGCGCAGTCTGCATGCCTTGCACGACCGCTGGAAGGAAATAGGACCCGTGGTGGCGGAGAAGAAGGACGAGATTTGGGAAAGGTTCAAGGCCGCGTCGGATGCCATTCTGCAAAAGCGGAAGGAGTATTACGACAAGATGCAGGCGGAAATGGAGAAGAATCTTTTGGCGAAGAAGGCTCTTTGCGAAAAGGCGGAGGCTTTGCTTGCCGAGAGTGAGCGCGGTGCCAAGCAGTGGAACGAGGCTTCGACGCAGGTGGACGAGTTGATGAAGCTTTGGAAGAGCATTGGCCGTGCGCCCCAAAGCGAGAACGATGCCATTTGGGAAAGGTTCCGCAGTAGTCTGAATGCGTTTTTTGAGGCGAAGAATGAATTTTTCGACAAGAAACGCGACGAGCAGAACAATAACTACAACCTCAAGGTGGACTTGTGCGTCAAGGCCGAGAATATAGCCGAGCAGCGTACCGATTTCAAGGCGGCCACGGCAGACATCCTTAAATTGCAGCAGCAGTGGAAGGAAATAGGGCCGGTGCCGCATCGTCTTTCCGACAAGATTTGGAAGCGTTTCCGCACCGCGTGCGATGCGTTCTTCCAGCGCAAGGCCGAGTATTTCGAGGGCATGCGCAGCAGTCAGGATGCCAACAAGACCGCCAAGGAAGCCTTGATAGAGGAGGCGAAGAAGATTGTGGTGGAGGGCAAGGAGTCGTTGATGACGGCGGTGAAGGATTTGCAGCGCCGCTGGACGGAGATAGGCCATGTGCCCATGAAGGACAAAGAACGTCTGTATGCCGATTTCCGTGCGGCGATAGACGAGAAGTTCAAGGCCTTGGGAGAGAAGGTTCCGAGCCGTGCCGTGCGCGATTTCGCAGGCATAGAAACCGCCGAGGACGCGGCCAAGATGAGCGGGCGCGAGGTGTCGGACTTGCGGAACCGGATTCAGAAAATCAACAACGATATCACGCTTTGGGAAAACAATATGGGCTTTATCTCGAAGTCGAAGAGTTCGGAGGTGCTGCGGCGTGAATTCGAGAAGAAGATCGAACACGCGCGTCAGGATTTGGCTTTGTTGGAAGCCAAGTTGAAATTGGTGAATCAGGGCAAGTAATGAGAATCGATATCATCAGCCTTTTTCCCGAGATGTTCGCGGGATTTCTGGAGTCTTCCATACCCCTGCGCGCCCGGAAGAAAGGCTTTCTTGACTTGCAGTTGCACAATCTGCGCGACTACAGCACCAACCGCTACAAGTCGGTGGACGACTATCCCTATGGGGGAGGGGCGGGCATGGTGATTGGCATCGAGCCCGTGGACAGGTGCATTTCGGCCTTGAAAGCCGAGCGCGATTACGATGAAGTGATCTTTACCTCGCCCGATGCGCCCGTGCTCGACCAGCCCACGGCCAACACCCTTTCGCTATGCAAGAACATCATCATTCTTTGCGGTCATTATAAAGGTGTGGACGAGCGAATTCGCGAACATCTCATCACGCGCGAAATCTCGATAGGCGATTATGTGCTTTCGGGCGGGGAACTGGCGGCGGCGGTGATAACCGATGCCGTGGTGCGGCTCATTCCGGGTGTGTTGAACGACGAGACCTCGGCTTTGAGCGACTCGTTTCAGAACGGCCTGCTTTCGCCTCCCGTCTATACACGTCCTCCCGAATACAAAGGTTGGAAAGTGCCCGAAGTATTGTTGGGCGGCAACGACCGTCTTAAAGAACAATGGCGCTACGAACAGGCGTTGGCGCGTACACGGGAACGCCGTCCCTCCATGTTGGGCGATAACGACTAAACCCGTATTTTTTCCCGGTTCATCGCCCGGTTCAGATCTTTTTCCTTGATAGATTCGCGCTTGTCGTAGAGTTTCTTGCCGCGCGCGAGCGCGATTTCCAATTTGGCGCGTCCGTTTTCGTCTATGAACAGGCGCACGGGAATAATCGTGAATCCCTTTTCCTTCACCTTGCTCTGCAATTTGTGGAGTTCGCGCTTGTTGAGAAGCAGTTTGCGCTCGCGGCGGGCCAAATGATTATAGGCCGAACCGTGACTGTATTCGGCTATATGCATATTGCGGACGAAGAGTTCTCTCCCGTTCAGTCCGCCGAAAGCGCAGAAAGCCTCGTTGATGCTTGCCTTACTCTCGCGCAACGACTTGATTTCGGTGCCGAAAAGTGCAATGCCCGCCGTATAGCGGTCTACCAAAAAGAATTGGAATTCCGCTTTCTTGTTCTTGATGACGATGTCCGACTTAAGACGGGGCATAAAGGCTGCGTATTGAAGGTGAGTGAATTATTCGGCAAATCCGGCGATAATCCGCTTGGCCTGTTCCAGCTTCTTCTGCAACAGACTGTCGGTGGTCGCCTCCATAATCAGGCGCAGGTAGGGTTCGGTGTTCGAAGGACGGATGTTGAACCACCAATCCTTGAATTCGATGCGGTAGCCGTCGAAATCGTAGAAAGCCGTGGGTTTCTCTTCGGCGCAGAAGAATTCCCGTACCGCTTCCATAGCCTCTTTCTTGCGGTCTAACTTAAAGTTCACTTCACCCGAATTGGCAAAGGTGGCAATCGAATCAATCACCTCCGACACCTTCTTGCCCGCTTTCTTATAGCGGCCGAAAATGCCTAAGAGAATGCTGCACGCCATGAGGCCCGAGTCGGAATAGTTGAAGTCGCGGAAATAGTAATGTCCCGCCAGCTCGCCGCCGTAGATGCCGTCGATTTCGCGAAGCTTGAGCGCGGCATAGGCACGCCCCACCCGCCACATGTCCATTTCGGAGCCGTATTTCTCCACATAGACACGCACGGCTTTCGAGGTGCGGATATCTTGCAATACCTTTCCTTTCAATCCTTTTTCTTTCAGGAAATAATCTCCCAACACGGCAATCATCAGGTCGGGGGAAATGAAGCGCGATTTTTCGTCCACAAACATCACCCGGTCGGCATCGCCGTCGAAAATCACGCCTATGTCGGCTTTGGTTTCCTGCACAAGACGGCAGATGTCCTTGATGTTTTCGGGTTCCAGCGGGTTGGCCTCGTGATTGGGGAAGGTGCCGTCCAGTTCATCATACATATAGACGGGCTTGTTTCCCAAGAGGTCGTGAATGAAAATCGAACTCATGCCGTTGCTGCAATCCACGGCAATCTTGAGCAAATCGGCATCGGGGCTCACCCATTTCTTCTGAAAGGCAAGGTATTCGGACTTCTTGTCGAAAGGCACCGTCTTGCCCTTTTCGGAGGCCGGCAGCACCACTCTTTCCTGAAGCCAGCGCTCCAACTGACCCAAGCCGGTGTCGAAGCCCACGGGCAGCGCGTTCTCGCGCGAAATTTTAAGGCCGTTGTATTCCTTGGGATTGTGCGAGGCGGTAATCATCACCGACGCCTTGAAATCGAATTCGGCGGTGGCCCAATAAACCATGGGCGTGGTGCTGATGCCCAAGTCGTATACATCGGCGCCGGCATCTTCGATACCCTTGCTCAGATAGGCGAAGATTTCGGGCGAGGATTCCCGCACGTCGCGTCCCACCAGCACTTTCTTGGTATGGAGCAGTTCGGGCAGGAAGAACCCGATTTTATATACATCGTCTTTGTTGAAGTCGCGGTTGTAGACCCCGCGGATGTCGTAGGCTTTAAAGGCTCCCATAGCGTTATTGCATTTTATTCGTGAATGCGAAGATACATCAAAGACAGCACTCCGCCATTTCTTCGTGTTTTTCGTCCACCGTGTCGGCGTGTGCCTCCGCGTTGGAAACGGGAATTTCCGATACCGTAAGCGTGAGCTTGTCTTCGCCTTCCTTATAATCCACCACAATGTGCTTGCCGTCGGGGTTCATGCCGCGCAACATGCATTCGGCCAATTCGTCCTGCACGTAATGTTCGATGCAGCGACGCAAAGGACGCGCGCCCAATTCGGGTTCCCAGCCTTTTTCCATAAGGAAATTCTTGGCGCTTTCGGTAAGCTCCATTTCGGCGTTCATCTTCTTCATACGCCCGATGAGTTTGGCAAATTCGGTGTCGATGATCTTGAAGATGTCGGCTTTTTCCAGTCTGCGGAACATCACTATTTCGTCGATACGGTTCAGGAATTCGGGGGCGAAATGCTTTTTGAGCGCCTTGTCGATGACCGCCCGCGCCGCCTCGTCTTTGGCGGCTTCCTTGGCCGAAGTGGAAAAGCCTATGCCGGTTCCGAAATCGTGCAGCTGCCGCGAGCCGAGGTTGGAGGTCATGACGATAATCGTGTTCTTGAAGTCCACTTTCCGTCCCAGGCCGTCGGTGAGCTGGCCGTCGTCCAGCACTTGCAGCAAAAGGTTGAAGATGTCGGGATGCGCTTTCTCGATTTCGTCGAAAAGCACGATGGAGTAGGGCTTGCGGCGCACCTTTTCGGTGAGTTGGCCGCCGTCCTCATAGCCCACATAGCCCGGAGGCGACCCGATGAGGCGCGACACATCGAATTTCTCCATATACTCGCTCATGTCGATGCGGATAAGCGCGTTCTCGTTGTGGAAAAGCGCCTCTGCCAACGACTTGGTGAGGTGGGTTTTGCCCACGCCCGTAGGCCCGAGGAAAATAAAACTGCCGATAGGACGCGACGGGTCTTTCAATCCCGTGCGGTTGCGGCGGATAGAGCGCACGATTTTGGCGATAGCCTCGTCCTGCCCGATTACCTTGGCGCGCAACACATCTTCCATTTGCAGCAGCTGTTCGCTTTCGTTCTGCGCCACCTTCTGAATGGGCACGCCCGACATCATCGAAATCACCTCGGTAACGATTTCCTCGTCCACCGTGGGGCGGTTCTCGTCTAATTGCTTCTGCCAGCCGGCCAGCGCGTCCTGAAGCTGTTTCTCCACTTCGCCCACTTTCTGCCGCAGGTTGGAGGCTTCTTCAAAACGCTGATCCTTGAGTGCCTCCAGCATCGCTTTCTTGTTTTCGGCAAGTTCGGTTTCGAGCGATTCGAGTTCGGCGGGCATTCCCTTTTCGAGCAGATGCACCTTGGCACCGGCTTCGTCGAGCGCGTCGATGGCCTTGTCGGGCAACACGCGGTCGGTGATGTAGCGGTCGGTGAGTTCCACGCAGGCTTTCAGCGCCTCTTCGCTATACCGCACCATATGGTGGTCTTCGTAACGCCCCTTGATATTGTGCAGGATTTCGAGCGTTTCGGCAGGTGTGGTGGCATCCACCAACACTTTTTGGAAACGGCGTTCCAACGCCCCGTCCTTTTCGATGCTCTGACGGAATTCGTCTAAGGTGGTGGCGCCGATGCACTGGATTTCGCCCCTCGCCAAAGCGGGTTTGAACATATTGGAGGCATCGAGCGCGCCGGCGGTGTTGCCCGCGCCCACCATGGTGTGGATTTCGTCGATAAAGACAATCACTTCCGGATGCTTCTGAAGCTCGGTGATGATGGCCTTCATCCTTTCCTCGAACTGCCCGCGGTATTTGGTGCCCGCCACAATCGAGGCGATATCCAAGGTAAGCACCCTTTTGTCCTTGAGCAGACGGGGCACCTTGTTTTCGGCTATCCGTTGCGCCAAACCCTCGGCAATGGCCGATTTCCCCACGCCGGGGTCGCCTATCAGGATAGGATTGTTCTTTTTGCGGCGGGTGAGGATTTGCGTGATGCGGTCGAGTTCCTTCTCGCGCCCCACCACAGGATCCAAAAGCTTCTCGCGGGCGGCTTTGGTGAGGTCGCGTCCGAAATTATCCAATACGGGCGTGTCCGATTTTCCCGACGAAGCCTTGGGCGTTTCGGTGCCCGCGGCGCTGTCCTTGCCGTCCTTATGCTTGCGGTCGGATTCGTTCTCGCCGTATTCGTGCATGTCTATGTCTTCTTCCGAATTCACCGGCTGCGAGGCCTTGCTCACCGTCGACACGGAGCCTTTCAGAAAATCGTTGGTTCTTTCGTAGGTGATGCCCGCCTGGTTGAGCAGGGCCGACACCTGCGTGGATTCGTCCTTGAGAATGGCAAGAAGCGCGTGTTCGGGCTCCACCTGCGACTGTTTGAGCCGCAGACTTTCCAAAAACATCACCTTCACCATTTGATCCACCTGCTTGCCCACGGGAATGGGGTTGTCCTTGTCGGTCGATTCCTTGAAATCCCTTTCGGCGGGCTCCACGCTTCTTTCGATGTCCTTTTTCAGGTTGGCGGGGTCTATGCCGAAATGCCGGAGGGCGGCCACAGCCTTGTTGTCCGCCTGCCGGAGTATGCCCAACACCACGTGTTCGAGACCCACCTGCTTGTTACCCATGCGCATGGCCTCTTCCGTGCTGTAGTTGAGTATGGTCTTGAGTTTGTCCGATATGTTGATTTCCATAATATTCCTTTCCTTTTGGATGAAGGGTGGTTGCAAACAATGTGCCAGCCCCTCAAAAAATGCAAAGTTCCGCGAATTTAGCGATAAAAAACGCTCTTGCGCCATGCTTTTCCTTAATTTTCTGACAGCACCCTGTTAAAAAGGCAGGATTTTTGTAAGATGCTCATATAAAAATACTTGAAGCCTTTGTATTTTCGGCAAAAAAACACTAATTTCGTATGCTTTGTGCGAAATGTATAAAGAATAGAAATATAGTAAGTTAATATTTATGGAAGAAGTAAAGGAAGAAGCGGGTATCCACGGCCGGATTGTGCCTGTAGAGATTGACCAGCAGATGAAGTCGGCCTACATCGACTATTCGATGTCGGTGATTGTGGCACGTGCCTTGCCTGATGTGCGCGACGGCATGAAGCCGGTGCATCGCCGTATTCTGTATGCGATGAACGAGGCGGGCATCACGTCTACGGTGCCTTTCAAGAAGTCGGCGCGTATCGTGGGCGATGTGCTGGGTAAGTATCACCCGCACGGCGACAGCTCCATTTACGGGGCATTGGTGCGTATGGCGCAGGATTGGTCCATGCGCTACCCCTTGGTGAACGGACAAGGTAACTTCGGCTCTATCGACCAAGACCCGCCCGCGGCCATGCGTTATACCGAGGCCAGGATGCAGAAATTGGCCGAAGCCTTGTTGGAGGATATAGACGAAGATACGGTGGATATGCAGCTTACCTTCGACGACACCAACAAGGAACCCGTGGTGTTGCCCACCCGCATCCCCAACCTTTTGGTGAACGGTTCGCAAGGTATCGCCGTAGGTATGGCCACCAATATGGCCCCGCACAACCTCTCCGAAGTATGCGACGGCATCGTGGCCTATATCGACAACAAGGACATCACCGTAGACGAACTCATGCAGTATGTCAAGGCGCCCGACTTTCCCACGGGCGGCGTGATTTACGGCTACGACGGCGTAAGAGACGCTTTCCGCACCGGCACGGGGCGGGTGGTGATGCGCGGGGAAGCCAATATCGAGACCACTTCCACGGGACGCAACCAAATCATCGTCACCTCCATTCCCTATATGGTCAACAAGGCCGAAATGGTGAAGCGCATCGCCGATTTGGTGAACGAGAAGCGCATCGACGGCATTGTCGATATACGCGACGAATCGAGCCGCAACGGCATCCGCGTGGTGTTCGACCTGCGCAACGATGCCGTGCCGAATGTGGTGCTCAACAAGCTCTATCAGCTTTCGGCCTTGCAGTCTTCGTTCAGCGTCAATAATATCGCGCTCGACCACGGCAAACCCTGTTTGCTCAACCTCAAGGATTTGATTCGGGCTTTCGTAGACCACCGTCACGAAGTGGTGGTGCGCAGAACCAAATTCCGTCTGGCCGCCGCCGAGGCCCGCGCCCATATCCTGCAAGGTCTTCTCAAGGCCTTGGACATCATGGACGACATCATTGCCGTGATACGGGGCTCCAAAACCATAGACGAAGCCAAGCAGGAACTTATCCGCCGCTTCGAATTCAGCGAACTGCAGGCCAAGGCCATCGTCGAGATGCGTCTGGGACAGTTGACGGGCTTGGAACGCGAACGCCTCCAGAAAGAATACGACGAACTGCAAAGGGCTATCGCGGAATATCACGAACTCTTGGCGCACGAGTCCAAGCGTATGGAACTGATAAAGAAAGAAACCCTCGAAATCAAGGAGAAATTCGGAGACGCCCGCCGCTCGCGCATCGTCTACGATTCGGTGGATTTCAATATCGAAGACACCATACCCGACGAAGACATGGTCATCACCATTTCCCACTTGGGCTACATCAAACGTACCCGTTTGGTGGAATACCGCCGTCAGAACCGAGGCGGCAAGGGTATCAAGGGCTCGGACGTGCGCAGCGAGGATTTCGTGGAACACTTGTTCGTGGCTTCGATGCACAACTATATGTTGTTCTTCACCGAACAGGGCAAGTGCTTCTGGATGCGTGTGTTCGACATTCCCGAGGGCTCGCGCCAATCCAAGGGCCGCGCCATGCAGAATGTGCTCAACATCGCCGCCGACGACAAGGTGAAGGCCTATATCAACGTCAAGAACCTCAAGGACGAAGAATATATTAATAATAATTACATCGTGCTCTGCACCAAGAAGGGCATCATCAAGAAAACTTCGCTGGAGGCCTATTCCCGCCCGCGTCAGAACGGTATCATCGCCGTGACGGTGCGCGAGGGCGACCAACTGCTCGAAGCCCGTCTCACCACGGGTTCGTCGGTTATCCTCATGGCGTTGAAATCGGGCAAGGCCATCCGTTTCCCCGAAGAGAAAGTACGTCCCATGGGACGTGGCGCCTCGGGTGTGCGCGGCATCACGTTGGCAAGCGAGAGCGATGAAGTGGTGGGTATGATTTGCGTGGATTCGCCCGAAACCGATGTGCTGGTGGTTTCCGAAAAGGGCTTCGGCAAACGTTCCGCCCTGGAAGACTACCGCGAAACCAACCGCGGCGGCAAGGGTGTGAAGACCATCAACATCACCGACAAGACGGGTGCGCTGATAGCGATTAAGGACGTTACCGACATGGACGACCTGATGATCATCAACAAATCGGGCATCACCCTGCGTATGGCGGTGAAAGACCTGCGTGTGGTGGGACGCGCCACACAGGGTGTCAAACTCATCGACCTCAAGGGCAAGGACTTTATCGCATCGGTGGCCAAGGTGGCCATGGACGGCGAAGAGGATGCCGATATGGAGGCCGAAGACATCGACGGCAACAATCCCGAAACCGCAGACGGCAACACCCCCGAAACGGAGGCGTAGTCTGTCGACAGAAAGAAATTATAAACTCGAAAAAATACGATTATGAAAAACAGAATTTTGGTTCTCGCCTTGGCTTTGGTTTGCTTTACGGGTGCCGGTATGGCGCAGGTGAAGTCGCTCAAGAGCGCCAAACGTTTCCTGCAACAGGAAAAATATTCGGATGCCGTGGCTTTGATAGAAAAGGTAGTGGTGGATCCCGAAACCGCCGATATGCTCGACGCTTGGGTAACCCGCGGCAAAATCTATCTGGCCATTTCGCGCAACCCTCTCATGCTTCGCGATTTCCCCACGGCGGCCGATTTGAGTAAGGAATCCTACGAAAAGGCTTTCCAAATCGATCCCTCCGACAAAAACATCCTTCTGTTGCGCAACGATATCAACGGCTTGGCCAATGTATTCTACGACAACGGCGCGCGCAAATACGAAGAAAGAAACTTCGCCGCCGCCGCTTCGGAATTCGAAAAGTCGTTTCAGGTGAGCATGATAGAAGGTGTGTACGACACCAACTGCGCCTTCAACATCGCCCTCTGCGCCTCCAATGCCGATATGCTGGACAAGGCTATCGAATACTACAAGGCTTTGGTGGACGGCGGCGTATCGCTTTCGGGTGCCTATATCGGTCTGGCCGACGCCTATTTCCGCAACAATCAGAAAGAAGAAGCCTCGGCGGTGATTGAAAATGCCGTGAGCATCTTCCCCGACGACCGCAACATCTATATCAACGCCTCTTCGGTGTATCTGCGCATGGGGGCCAACGAAAAGGCTTCCGAACTGCTCAACACCGCCTTGGAAAAATGGAGCGACGACGCGCCTTTCCAACTCTTCATCGGCATTGCCTACGAAAACGACGGCAAGTATGACGAAGCCGAAGCCGCCTATCTCAAGGCGCTGGAGCTGAATCCCGACTATGCCGAAGCCATCTACAACACCGGCGCGTTCTACGTAAACAAGGGCATCCGTCTCAAGGACGAGGCCAACGCGCTTCCCTTGGAGGAAGAAACCAAATACGCCGAACTCGAGGCCGCGGCCAAGGACGTGTTCAACAAAGCCATTCCTTATCTGCAGAAAGTGCTGGAAGCCCAGCCGCAGAACGTGAACGTGATGATGACCCTCCGCGACGTATATATGCAGTTGGGTCAGGCTGCCGCCGCGAAGGAATGGGGCGATAAGGTGAATGAACTGCAAGGCGAATAAGCAAGGCGATAAGCGTTGAAGAAATCCGTATCCTTTTGGGCTCTCCTCCTCTTGTTCTTTACCGTGGGGGTTTGGGTGGGTATTATAATGATGCAGAGGAAACTCGCCGTTATAAGACCCGCCTTGACGCGCCCGTCCGTGCCGTATGCGCCGGGAAACAAGCTGGGTGCGGTGATGGAGTTTATCGAGAATAACTACGTCGATACCATCAACGAGGAGAAAGTGACCCAAGTGGGTTTGGATGCCGTTCTGCACAGTCTCGACCCGCATTCGGCCTATCTTCCCGCACAGGATTTCGAGAAAGCCGAAGAAGAGATACAGAGCAACTTTCAGGGCATAGGCGTGCAGTTCCGCATGATAGACGATACCGTCACGGTTATCATGCCTATCAGCGGCGGCCCGTCGGAAAAGGCGGGCGTGCTGCCCGGCGACCGCATCATCGTGGCCGGAGACGACACCCTTTCGGGAAAGAAGATGTCTACCGACAACGTGATGAAGAAGCTCAAGGGGCCCAAGGGCACCAAGGTGCGTTTGGGCTTGCAGCGCGCGCAGACCGAGGGTTTGGTTTGGGTGGAGGTGAAGCGGAACGTGATACCTACCTACAGCGTCGACGTGGCGTTTGTGGTGGAACCGGGCTTGGGTTATATAAAGGTGAGCCGCTTTGCCGTCAACACGGCCAAGGAATTCGAGAAAGCCGTGCGTTCCCTTGCCCGTCAGGGCGTGAAGACGCTGATCGTGGACCTGCGGTCCAACGGCGGCGGCTTGCTGGGGGCGTGTCTCGATATGGCGGATATGTTCTTGAAAGAAGGGCAGGGGATTGTCTACACCGAGGGTCGGAGCCGCCGCCGTACCGAAGTCCTCGCCACGGGAAACGGACGCTATCAGGATATGGCCTTGATTGTGCTTATGGATGAATGGTCGGCTTCGGCCAGCGAGATTTTCGCCGGGGCGATACAAGACAACGACCGCGGCCTGGTGGTGGGGCGGCGTTCATTCGGCAAAGGGCTGGTGCAGGAGCAGACGGCGCTTTCGGACGGCAGCGCCCTGCGGCTTACCGTGGCGCGATACTATACGCCCAGCGGCCGATGCATTCAGAAATCCTACGAGGGCGGTTACGCCGACTATGAAGAAGAGATGATGCGCCGCTATCTGAGCGGCGAAATGACGGGCGAGGACACCGCATCGCATACCGACACCGTGAAGTATTATACCCTATCAGGCCGCGTGGTTTACGGAGGGGGCGGCATTCAGCCCGACATAGCCGTGCCCTACCGCACCGACAGCCTGTTTGTCTA
The DNA here is from genome assembly GCA_947176325.1 of uncultured Bacteroidales bacterium. GTDB lineage: Bacteria > Bacteroidota > Bacteroidia > Bacteroidales > P3 > Pullibacteroides. The sequence continues at coordinate 13,402 of CAMWQD010000008.1, forward strand.
TACCAATAAACTCTCCTCGGCGGGCTATACCTACGACTTCAGCTTCAACTACGCCAATACGCACCGCGCCGAACTGAAGAAACGCTATCCCGATGCCGAAAGCTTCACGAAATACTTTGTGTTCGACGATGCCCTGTTCGAAGATTTCCTGCGCTATTCGGAAAGCAAGGGGCTCGAACGTCATCCCGAAAGCCTTGCCAAATATGGCGACGACGTGCGGCTCACGCTCAAAGCCCTTATCGGAAGAAACCTCTACGATGATGCGGGTTTTTATCCCACCTACCTGCAACGCGACAACGACTTTCTCGAAGCCTTGCGCGTATATGAAAACGGAGGGAAATCAAACTGACACTCAAAACAAGACAACATGAAGAAGAATGTTTGCCTTTTCGCTACCCTGACGGCGGGACTCCTGCTCCTCGGAGCCTGCACGCATACGCCCACCCTCACGGTCGTTTTCGAAAATGTGCCGGATCAAACTGTCGACGTGAACTACGCGCAGATTCCCGATTTGTCGGAAATCTCCCACGACACCCTGCTGTCCGCCAACGGAAAATTGGTGTGGAACCACGAAATCACCCAACCTACCGAAGTGCGCATGGCTTTGGCGCAATACGGCGACAATCCCATATCGT
>CAMWQD010000009.1 GCA_947176325.1 uncultured Bacteroidales bacterium
CGTTCCATGTGGCCAAGTGGGTGGATATTTGGCTCAGAGGTGAAAACCTGCTGGCGCAGAAATACGAAATCAATGACGGATACCCTATGCCGCGCACCACGGTGATGGCCGGACTGAACATAAACATTCAATACCATAAGAAAAATTAGGTATGGGAAGTCAGCAATATGAATTGGTGCGGTTGGATTAACGTAGAGCTGTTCATTTCATCACCAAGCGGTAGGGGTCGAAGCGGCTTCGGTCGCCGAGCAGGTCGTGGTCGGAAAAACTGTAGAAGGATTTGCCGCACACGATGAGGTGGTCGAAGATATGCAGGTCGAGCAGGCGCGCGCCCTCGGCAAGCTTATGGGTGATGTTGATGTCTTCGGGGCTGGGTTTGAGGTTTCCGCTGGGGTGGTTGTGACCCAATACGATGCCGCAGGCATGTTCGTCGATAGCGAATTTGAAAATCTTTTTTGCATCGACGGTGGTGGATGTCAGACCACCCTCGCTTATTGGAACTTTTCTTATTAATTTACCAGACTGCGCCAGAAGAAGCACAATGAATTTCTCGTAGGGCGAGGAGGCCAAGTCGGGATAAAGCACCTGAAAGGCCGCTTGGCTCGATGAAATAAGCGTTTCTTCGCCCACGGGAATTTCAAAACTGCGTTTTCCCAATTCGATGCCCGCCAGAATGGTAACGGCTTTGGTTTGGCCGATACCTTTGAATTTGCGGGCCAATTCCTTGGGCGAGCGTCGGCTCAGTTCCATAAGATTGCCCCCGAAGTGGGCGAGCATTTTTTGGGCGATGTCTACCGCCGAGAGCAGGCCGTTGCCCGAGCCGATAAGAATGGCAAGCAATTCTTCGTTGCTCATTTCCTGCATCTTGCCGGAAAGAAATTTCTCGCGTGGCCGGTCTTGCACTTCCCAATATTTGATAGGCAGGAAGCGGCGCGCATCTAAACGCGCATCCAAAGGAAACAAGAATTCGGGCGTGTCGACAGCAGCGGTGTCCATTGCTCCGACAGAATCCGTAATCATAGGGTTCATACAAATTGTTTTTTCCCTATAATCGTTCGACCTCCGATTTTATCGAACTATTTTTTCCTAAAAAATGTTAAAAGTGTTGGCAGGCCTCTCCGTTATTCGATTCCTCCGCCAAGAGAATGATACAGATGAATGATTGCCTGGATTACCTCAAAACGGTCGCTGGCTTCGGTCAATTCGGCTTCCAACAGTCTTTGTTGCGCGATAAGCACCTCCAGATAGTTTGTGGTGGAGTTGCGCATCAACAGACGGGTATTGTGGACAGCACCCTGCAGCGCCGCAATCTGCTTTTTATCGAGATTTACACGGTTTTTTGAGGTCTGCCATGCCGAGAGTGCGTCGTTCACCTCCATTCCTGCATCAAACAGCTTCTGCTGAAAGTTGAGAAATGCGATTTCGTATTCCGATTGCGCGATTTTAAGATTGGCTTTGTTGGTGCCGCGATTGAAAAGAGGGGCTACAACCGCGCCCAATGCGTTTCCAATCCACGACGAAGGGTTGGCGACATTTCCTGCCGAGGTTGTCCAACCGATAAGCCCGGAGAGCGTGAGTGTAGGGTAGAATGCCGCCCGTGCCACATTGACGTTGTAAAAGGCGTTTTCCAACCGAAATTCCGCTTCTCTTACATCGGGTCGTTTCGATAGATATTCGAGTGGAATTCCCTCTGTAAGCGAGTCGGGAAAGACCTGTTCGTTCAGCAAACCCCGTTTGATTTCCAAATCGGGAGAGAGCAACAGCGACTTCATGGCGTTTTCCTGAACGGATATCTGATTGCGCAGCGTGAGAACCGAATTTTCCACCCGTATACGGTTTGCCCGTGCCTGCAACACAATGGCTTCGTTGGTGCGGCCGGCGCGTTTGAGAGCCTGAAGCGCCCGGATGTTTTCGTCCCATGTTTTCAGGGTTCGTTCACTGATGGAGAGTTGCTCATCGAGCATCAACAACGTAAAATAACTGCTGGCTACGGTTGCAATCAACTGTGTTTGCACGGCCTGACGGTAGGCTTCGGATGCATAAAAGGCCGCCTTCGCCCCCTCTTTGAGATTGCGTTGCTTTCCGAAGATGTCGATTTCCCACGAAACGGAGGGGGCAATCGTGAAATTGGCCGGAGAAGTGTTGGATATACCGCCTTCCGCCTTAAGGCTGAGGGAGGGGAGGAATGCCAGACGCGAGGCGGTGAGTGTGGCCGCCGCTTCTTTAGTCTTGAGCTGGGCCATGCGCAAGTCGGTGTTCTTGACGAGTGCGCTGTCTATCAAGTCCACCAAAAGGCTGTCGGTAAACAACTCTCTCCAAGACAGGGAGGCAACGGATTGAGAAACGGTATCGAAGGAACAAAGAACCTCCGTATTGTATTCCACCGCCGGGGTTTTATAGTTTCGGTACAGACCGCAGGAATGCAACAGCAGAACGGCAGGAAAAAGCAAAAGATATATTCTTGGTTTCATTTCTTTTCTCTTTTAGGCATCACACGTTCTTCTATCGTCTGGAATACGATAAACAGCACGGGAACAATAAACAATAGCGCCACGGTGCCCACAAGCATACCGCCCACCGTGCCTACCCCTATGGATATATTGCCGTTTGCCCCCACACCTGTGGCGAACACCAAGGGTATAAGACCGAAAATCATGGAAAGGGAGGTCATCAGAATAGGCCTCAGACGCGCTTGTGCGGCCGAAATCACAGCTTCCACTATCGACATTCCCGATTTGCGCCGCTCCGAGGCGTATTCCGTCATGAGGATTGCGGTTTTTGCAAGCAGACCGATAAGCATAAGCAGACCGATTTGGAGATAGATGTTGTTCTCCAGTCCGAACAGTCGGGCAAAGAAGAAACTGCCGGCCAAACCGAACGGAACGGAAAGCAATACCGCCCACGGAATGAAAATGCTTTCGTAGAGGGCGCAGAGTATAAGGTAGATGAAGATGATGCAGACCACAAAAATGAAAGCCGTGGATTTGCCTGTCGAGGCTTCCTCGCGGCTCATGCCGCCGAATTCGTAGCCATAGCCGGCGGGCAGAAATTCCGCGCATACCTCCCGCACCGCCTTGATGGCTTCTCCGGAACTGTAGCCTGTGGCCGGCGTTCCGTTCACCTGTATGGAAGAAAACAGGTTGAATCGGGAAAGTGTCTGCGCTCCATAGATGCGTTTGAGCTTGAGGTACTGACTGATAGGGCTCATGTCTCCGGAAGCATTCCTAACGAATATGTTGGACAAAGCCTTGGTGTCGAGCCTGAACTCCGGGGACGCCTGCACCATAACGCGGTATAACTTGGAGAAACGGTTGATGTTGGAGGCGTAGGTTCCGCCGATATAGCCCGAAAGGGCATCGAGCACATCGCCGGGCTGAACCCCGTGACGTAGGGCGTTGGCGGCATCCACTTCAACAAGATATTGCGGATATTTTGTGTCGAAAGATGTGGAGGCACGCGCTATTTCGGGGCGTTTCCCCAATTCGGAAATGATGTTGTTGGTAATCTGTTTGAGGTCTTCGATGCTGCCGCCTTTCTGATCCTGAACATGAATTTCAAAACCATTGCTTACCCCGTAACCCGGAATCATATTCCGTGTGAATACGATTATTTTGGCTCCGGTGATGTCGGCTGTACGGCGATAGATTTCATCGATCACCGAGTTGACGTCATCCCCTTTGCCCTTGCGTTCCTTCCAGTCTTTCAGCCTGATGTTGAACATACCGCAAGACGAGCCCGTACCGCTCATCATGCCCGCTCCGGCTGTCTTGGAGAAAACCTTTATCTGGGGAATGTCGGTTATCCTGCGGTCGATTTCCTCCATGAGTTTCATGGTTTCACCAAGATTGGTGCCCGCCGGTGTCTGTACGTCGATATTGATGCTTCCCATGTCTTCTTGGGGAACCAAACCGGTTTTGGTGGTCATCATCATATAACCGAGCCCCCCGCAGGCCACCACCAGCAAAAGAGCCGTAAGCCACTTCCGCGAAATCATGAATTTCACCCCCTCCGTATATTTTCCGACAATGCGTTTGAAGGAAGTTTCAAAGGCAAGGTGAAAGCGCGACGAGAAGCTGTTTTTCCCCTCCATATCGTGAGGCGACATAATCAGCGCGCACAAAGCCGGGCTCAGGGTCATGGCGTTCAGAAGCGAAATGCCCACCGCCACCGCCATAGTCAATCCGAACTGCGCGTAAAAAGTGCCGGTGGTTCCCCGCATGAAGCTCACGGGAATGAATACCGCCATAAACACTATGGTGGTGGTAAGCAAGGCGGCCGAGATTCCGCTCATACCTTTTACCGTGGCTTCGTAGGGAGACCTGACCCCTTCGTCGAATTTTGCCTGCACCGCCTCCACCACTACAATCGCATCGTCCACCACCGTGCCGATAACCAGCACGAGAGCGAACAAGGTGATGAGGTTGAGGCTGAATCCGGCCAGATGAAGGAAGATGAAGGTGCCTATCAACGATACAACGATGGAAGCCGTGGGGATGACGGTGGCTTTGAAGCTTTGGAGAAAGATGTAGACAACGAGCACAACCAGAAGGATGGCCTCGAAAAGAGTGCGGAGCACTTGATGAATCGAAGCGTCGAGAAAGTCTTTGGTGCTCATCAGATCCACGAGCTCCAATCCTTTGGGCAGGCTTTCCCTGATGCTCTCCACTTCCTTGTCGATAGCTTCGATGATGGTGTTCGCATTGGAACCGGCCGTCTGCGAAATCAAGCAGATGGTGCCGGGCTTGCCGTTGACCGAGCCGATATATTCGTAGGTTTTCGACCCAAGCTCAATCTTCGCCACATCTTTCAGTCTCAATAGGGAACCGTTGGGCAGAGCCCTGATGACGAGGTTTTCGAAATCGCTCTCGTTTTCATAGCGGCCCCGGTATTTGAGCGTATAGCGGAATGTGTTTTCCGATTCTGCACCGAGTGTACCGGTGGGCGATTCCAGATTCTGTTGTTCAAGAACGGCCCGTATATCCGCCGGCACCAGCCCATACTGGGCCATTTTTCCGGGATCGAGCCATACGCGCAGGGAGTAGTCGGCTCCTCTTATATTGACTTCACCTACACCCGCAATACGCGACAACCTCGGTTCGATGTTGATTTTTATATAATTGGTGATGAATTTTTGGTCGAATGCACCATTGGGGCTATAGAGGGCAAGCATCTTGATGTTGGAGGTCTGGCGTTTGCGCACGTTGATGCCGCTCTTGGTCACTTCTCCCGGCAACAGGCCTTGCGCGGAGGCAAGGCGGTTCTGAACATTCACCATAGCCATGTCGCCGTCGGTTCCCTGCTTGAAATATACCTGTATGGTGGCGTTTCCCGTATTGGTTGCCGAAGATACCATGTAGAGCATATCCTCCACACCGTTGATGGCTTCTTCGATAGGCACAATCACGCTCTTCTGCACGGTTTCGGCATTGGCGCCCGCATAAGAGGCCGAAACACTTATGGTAGGAGGTGCGATTTCGGGAAATTGCTCCACGGGCAGCCCCATCAAGGAAATCAAACCCAAGAGCACAATGGCTACCGAAATCACACACGAAAGAATCGGACGGTCGATAAAGGTCTTGATTGTCATTTGCTCTGCGTCTTTGATGTTATTACCGTGCCTTCTCTCAATAAGCCGGCTCCTTCGGAAACAATCGTGTCGCCGACGCTTAAACCTTCGGTCACCACATACTCCCTTCCGTTGTTGTTGGAGGCGATTTTGATTTCGGTGGAAGAGGCTTTTCCGTCCACTACTTTATAAACAAATATTTTGTCTTGCAGTTCGTAGGTTGCGCTCTGCGGAATAACCATGCAGTTGGTGTAGACCGACGGAATCACCACCGAACCGGTGCCGCCGTCGTGCAGGATACGCTTGGGATTGGGGAAAACGGCACGGAGGTTGATGGCGCCCGTGGTGCTGTTGATGGTGCCGCTTATGGCGTCTATCCTGCCTTTCAACGGATACATTTCCCCGTTAATCATCTTGAATTCCACCTCCGGCATTTCGGCAATGGCCTTTTTCATGGAGCCGTATTGGGCAATCAGTTCCAATATCTGATTTTCGGCCAAGGAGAAGTAGGCATACACTTCGCCGTCGTCGCTCACCGTTACCAAAGGTTCTATGATGTTGCTGCTCACCAAGGCGCCCACGCGGTAGGGTATCATGCTGGCAATGCCGTTCACGGGAGACTTCACCAAGGTATAGGAAAGATTGGTGGAGGCTTTTTCGAGTTCGGCGCGGGCCAGCTTGTATTTGGCTTTGGCTTCGGCCAGCTCATTTTCCGCCATGTTGAGTTCAAAATCCGAAATCACCTCTTCTTCATACAGTTCCTTATTGCTGTTGAGAACAAGTTGCGCGGTGGATACGGCTGCCTCGGCACTGTTGACATTGGCCTGGGCAATATCATAGGCCGCCTGAAACTGCGCCGGGTCTATCTCGAACAAAACCTGTCCCTTCCTTACCGGCGCCCCCTCGCGCAGACAGATTTTAGTGAGCATTCCGTCTATCTGCGGACGTACCTCCACGGTTTGGCATCCGGTAACGGTGGCCGCATAGTGCGTGTTGAGCACCACATCGGTTGTTTTTATGATTTCAACGGGATAACCGACAACAACGTTCTGACGGGATGCCTGCTTCTTGCACGAACAGACAAACAACAATAAAACAAGTATTGAGAAAGAGGTTTTGTTCATCGCTACCGTAATTTTCATTCTATATTAATATAAAAATCCCTATATCCTCCGCGTCAATTCACGCACCAATTTAGTGTCTTTGAAAAATTCCTTGCCCACGATGCGCAGCACCGTATAGGAGGGAATGGCCAAAATCATACCCCAAATGCCGCCCACGGTTCCCGCAATCAGAATCACAAAGAAGATTTCGAGCGGGTGCGCCATGACGCTGGTGGAATAGATGCTCACCTGCAAAACGAAATTGTCGATGAGGTTGCAGGCTACGAAAACGCCCGCCACCTTCACAATCATCCAAAACAACTCTATGGTGAAACCCGCCTCTATATTGGTGAAGATAGTGAACAGGCAGGTGAGAACGGCACCGATTACAGGGCCCAAATAGGGGATGATATTGAGGAAACCGCCCAAACAGCCATAGAGCAGGGCATTGTCGATGCCCATAGCCCAAAGACCGAGCGAAAGCAGAGTCATCATGCACAGCACCTCCAGCGAAATGCCCACGAAATAGCGGTTGAGCAACCTTTCGGAAGAATTGAGCACGTTGCCCATTCTTTCCTCGTATTTGTCGGGTACGAAAAGGAAGAGAATCTTGCGGAAAAGCTTTTCATCGCGCAAAAAGAAGAACGATATGAAAATAACCGAGAAGATGCCGATGCTCAGCGAGGAGATGCTGCCGGTGATGCCGAGCAGAACCCCTTCGAAATGAATGCTGTTCCAAATCTGATTTACCACCGAAGACACATAGGCCGACACTTCTTCCTGCGTGATTTCGATGCCTTTTTCGGACAGCCACGCCAAAATCCTATCCACGCTCGCCGAGGTGTTGGCCAGCACCTGCGAATAGTCGATTTCGGCAAGTTGGTTCACTTGACGGAGGAAAAGCGGAAAAATCAACCAGGCTATCAAGCCCAGCACTCCGATGATAACCACCAGGGAGGTGATGCTTGCCAAGGTTGTGGGAAATTTGAGACGGTTGTGAAAAAGCTTCACCATAGGCCGCCCCAACATGGAAATCAGAAAGGCCACAAGGGTGTAGACAATCAAATCCGAAAGCCAATAAAAAGCCACGAAAAGCAAAAAAAGGCCTGCGAGGATGCCTATAATCTTTCTTTTGTTCATTTTCGGTCGTTTTTATTCTCCAAAAGTCCCGGCAAAGGCACTTCGTCGCCGTGCAGAATATTCAGATAGCTTTTGTAGCGGAGCGATGAAATTTTGCCTTCCTCCACCGCCTGCTTCACGGCGCAGCCCGGTTCGTGTTCGTGCGTGCAATTGTTAAACCTGCAATCGTTTATCAAAGCCTGCATTTCGGGAAAATAGCGCGAAAGCTCGTCTTTCTGAAACTGCACCATGCCGAATTCCTTGATGCCCGGCGTATCGACGATTTTCGCCCCGAAGGAGAGGTTGTACATACGCGCATGGGTGGTGGTGTGCTGTCCTTTCTGATGCACGGCCGAAATCTCACCCACACGGATATTCAAATCGGGCTCCAGACTGTGGATGAGCGCCGACTTTCCCACGCCCGAATTGCCCGAAAACAAACACACCCTGCCTTTCATCTTTCCGCGCAGACTGTCTATGCCTTCGCCCGACAACGTGCTGGTGGCCAGCACCTCATACCCCAACGGCGTGTAAATCGCCCCGATTTCGCGCAATTCGGCACGTTCCTCCTCCCCGAAAAGGTCTGTTTTGTTCACCACGATGCACACCGGCACACGGTAGGCCTCCGCAGTAGCCAAAAAACGGTCGATGAAACCTTGCGGCGTGCGGGGTTGCGTGATGCCCACCACCAAAAAAGCCATGTCGATATTGGCGGCGATGATATGGGTCTGTTTGGAAAGATTGACCGATTTGCGGATGATGCAGTTCTTGCGCTCGTGCACGGCGGTAATCCACCCGCAGTCGCCCTCCTGCGTAAAATCCACCCTGTCGCCCACCGCCACGGGATTGGTGGTCTTCACCCCCTTGATGCGGAAATTACCCCTTACCTTACACAGATGCGTCCCTTCGGAACTTTCCACCACATAATGGCTTCCTGTGCTCGAAACAACCACACCTTCCATACCTTACGCTTTATTATCTTGCAGGTTCTGCGTGTCTTGCATCAAGCAGAGCTTGCGGTAGAGCGGATGATTCTCGAACAGATCCTCATGTGTGCCGCGCCCCACAATCCGTCCGTGGTCTATCACAATGATTTCGTCGGCTTTCCGAATGCTCGAAAGCCTGTGCGCGATGGAAATAATCGTGCGGTTCTGTTCCTTTCCCACCTGTTGAAGCGCTTGCATGATGCGGTTTTCCGTGGCCGTATCGAGCGCCGAGGTGGCCTCGTCGAACAACAGTATGGGCGCGTCTTTCACCAAGGCGCGGGCGATGCTGAGCCTCTGCCGCTGTCCGCCCGAAAGCTTGCTGCCTCCGTCGCCCACCGAGGTTTCATACCCCTCTTCCATTTCCTGAATAAAATCGTGGGCATCGGCCTTTTTGGCGGCTTCGATGATTTCTTCGCGGGAGGCCTGGGGATTTCCCAAACGGATGTTGTTGAGCACGCTGTCGTTAAACAGCACCGTGTCTTGCGAAACGAGCGACGACAAAGCGCGTATGTCCGAAATCTTGCAGTCGCGCAAATCCTTTCCGTCCAAGAGCACGGCTCCGGAAGTGGGGTCGAAAAAGCGGGGAATCATATTCAGCAAGGTAGACTTTCCGCCGCCCGAAGGCCCCACCAAGGCAATGAATTTGCCTTTTTCCATGCGGAGGTTTATATCCTGCAAGGTTGTCCGCGCCGGTTCGGAAGCGGCACCGTCCGCCTGCTTTTCATCCTCATATTCAAAACATACATCCCTGAATTCCAATTCTTTTTCAAAGGCATTCACCCGCACCGCATCGCGTTTCTCCACCACCACTTCTTCGGCCCGCAAAACTTCCTTGATTCTATCCAACGAACCTTTGCCCGAGCGGAAAGTGAAATAGGCCGTGATGATGTTCTTGGAAGAAGGCAGAATCTGAATGAGGGTGAGCAGATAAATGATGAATACTTCGGGACGCAGGCTCCTTTCGTGCAGAATCAGCCAGCCGCCCATCATCAGGGCCGCCACCACCGCCGTCGTTCCCAAAATATCGTTCAAGGGAGAAGCCACCGAGGTGCGATAGCCCACATGACGGTGGTATCGGTAAAATACGGCATTCTCTTTCTTGAAGCGATTTACGGCATCTTCGGTGGCGTTATAGCTGCGGATAGTCTTCACCCCCTCCAAACTCTGCGTGGTGTGCGCCGAAATCCTGCCCACCGAATCCTGCAAGGCCTTGCTCTTGCGCCGCAGGGAACGCGATACGAAACTCGTGATGCCGCCTATGATAGGAATGAGAATGAGAATGAAAACCGTGAGGGGCACACTGATGAAAAACAGCATCGCCACCAAAAAGAGCAGGGTGATGACATCCACCAAAACCTGTTGTATTTGGTTGAGCATCTGATTGTCCACGTCTTGTGTGTTGTGGCTGATGCGCGAGAGCAAATCGCCTTTCTGTGCCTTGGTGTAGAACGAAAGCGGCAATATCAAATATTTGTGATAAAGGTCTTTGCGAAGCGTCGCCACCATTTTGTTGCGGATGGGGGTGAACCAATAAAGCCCCAAGTAGGCGCAGAGATCCTTGAGGAGATAGGCCACGAAAAGGGCGGCCACCACCCACACCAAGGTGGCGGTTTTTCCGTTGTGCGCGATAGAGAACGTCACCCAACTTTCCAACACATCCATCAAGGCGTTCACCGCCGAATTGCCCGAACCGGTCACGGTTTCCAACCCGCCCGCCGTGCCGAACAGCAGGGAGAGCAGGGGAGCCACCGAAAACACCAGCACCGTTGTGAACACCGCCGAAAGCGTCCTTAACAACACATTGACAACCAACTGCCCCGTGTAGGGCGAGAGGTAGTGAAAGAAGAAAGAACGCCTGAAAAGCATGCAGGTGCGGGTTTTATTTCTTAATGTTGTCGAGGTTGTAATACAGACCGCAGTTTTCCTTGCGCTCCATAGACATCTTGATAATCAGGTAGCCGATATTGATAAGGTTGCGCAATTCGGCCAGCTTCACCGAGTGCACGGACTTATGGTAAAGGTCTTCGGTTTCCTTGTAGATGATGTCCAGACGGTCCCATGCCCGTTTCAAACGCAGGTTCGAGCGGACGATGCCCACATAGTTCGACATGATGCTCTGCACCTCTTTCAAACTTTGGGTGATGAGAATCATCTCCTCGTTCAACACCATGCCTTCGTCGTCCCAATCGGGCACGTTTTCGCAGAATTCCGCTTCCGCAAGATGGGCTATGGCGTGTTGGGCGGCGCGGTGCGAGAATACCAAAGCCTCCAAGAGCGAATTGGAAGCCAAGCGGTTGGCGCCGTGCAGACCCGTGCAGGAACATTCGCCCGAAGCATAGAGGTTCTTGATGCTTGTGCAGGCGTTGCCGTCCACCACAATGCCGCCGCAGCTGTAATGCGCCACGGGCACCACGGGCAAAAGGTCTTTGGTGATGTCTACGCCAATCGAGAGACATTTGGCGTAGATATTGGGGAAGTGATTGAAAATCTCGTCTTTGGAAATGGGACGGCAGTCCAGATAGACATGGTCGTCGCCGGTGATTTTCATTTCGCTGTCTACGGCGCGGGCTACCACGTCGCGCGGGGCCAATTCCAGACGTTTGTCGTAGCGACCCATGAAATAGTCGCCCTTGATGGTGCAGAGTTTCGCGCCCGCGCCCCGCACGGCTTCCGAAATAAGGAAACAAGGCCGCTCGGAGGGGTTGTAGAGCCCCGTGGGGTGAAACTGAATGAACTCCATGTTCTTTACCTGCCCTTTGGCACGGTAGACCATCGCCACCCCGTCGCCCGTAGCCACCACAGGATTGGTAGTGGTGTTGTACACATTGCCGTTGCCGCCCGTGGCCAACATGGTGGATTTTGCTAAAATCGTGTCTATCTTGTTGGTGTGAGGATTCAACACATACGCCCCGAAGCATTTTATATCGGGTGTGCGGCGCGTCACCTCCACGCCCAAGTGGTGTTGGGTGATGATGTCGATAGCAAAATAATTCTCAAGAAGTTCGATAGCGGGATGCTCCTTGACGGCTTTCAACAGGGCGCGTTCTATTTCCGCTCCTGTCTGGTCTTTGTAGTGCAGGATGCGGTGCGCCGAATGTCCGCCCTCGCGTCCGAGGTCGAATTCACCGCTCTGTTTCTTGTCGAACACCGCGCCCTGTTCAATCAATTCCTTAATACGGTCGTTCGATTCGTTAATGGTGAAACGCACCACTTCTTCGTCGCAGAGCCCGTCGCCGGCAATGAGCGTGTCGCGGATATGGTCTTCGTGCGAATCGAGCGCGTCCATTACCGTGGCGATGCCGCCTTGCGCCAAGGCCGTAGATGATTCATCGGGTTTGGATTTGGTGATGATGCACACGCTTCCGTGCGAAGCCACTTTCAAGGCATAACTCAAACCCGCGATTCCGGTTCCGATAATTAAAAAATCTACATGTTTTTTCATGCCGTATCGACTTTTACGGTGCAGGGGAATTCCCCCGCGCAAACTCGCAAATTTACGCAAATCAAAAATTTTATTTGCAACCCAAGAGGCAAACCACTACTTTTGCGTGCGTTTCAAAACCAATCACTATGGAAACCAAAGCGAATGTAAAGATCTTTTCCGGCCGTGCCACCCGCTATCTGGCGGACAAAATCGCCGAAGAATACGGCTCCCCTCTCGGGCTGTCGGACGTGGCCACCTTTTCCGACGGAGAGTTCCGCACCTCCTACGAAGACAATGTTCGAGGAAGCGATGTCTTTATCATTCAATCCACTTTCCCTCCTTGCGAAAACCTTTTCGAATTGTTGATGATGGTGGATGCCGCCCGCCGGGCTTCGGCGCGTTCGATTGTGGCCGTGATGCCCTATTTCGGCTGTGCGCGTCAAGACCGCAAGGACAAGCCCCGTGTGCCGATTACGGCCAAGCTGGTGGCCAACCTGCTCACCGCCGCCGGGGTGTCGCGTATCATCACCATAGACCTCCACGCCGACCAAATTCAAGGATTCTTCGAAACTCCCGTAGACCACTTGCAGTCGTCGTCTTTCTTTGTGCCCTACCTCCGCTCCCTCAACCTCGACAATATGATGTTCGCCTCTCCCGACACGGGAGGTACCCGCCGTGCCAGCATGTACGCCAAGATTTTCGGCACGGGCTTCGCCATTTGCTACAAACAGCGCAGCAAACCCAATGTGGTTGACAGAATGGAACTTATCGGCGATGTGGAAGGCAAGAACGTGGTGCTTTTAGACGACATCATCGACACGGGCAACACTCTGCTCAAGGCCGCCAACCTCATTCTGGAGAATGGAGCCAAGAGCGTGCGGGCCATTATCACCCACCCCGTGCTTTCGGGCAACGCTATCGACCGCATCGAAAAATCAGACCTTATAGAATTGATTGTGAGCGATACCATTCCTCTTTCGCGTCCCTCCAACAAAATCAGGGTGATTTCTTCGTCCAAACTTTTGGCGGAGGTGATTCGTCGCGTGGAATCGTGCGAAAGCCTCTCAAGTTTGTATAAGTTTACGAATTAACGTACCTTTGCCGCCCTTTTGCGCCGATTTTTAGGCTGCGGAGGGCAATAAACAAAAAACAAAACAACAATGAAGACTGTATCTATTAGCGGTTCTCCCAGAGAGAACGTAGGGAAAAAAGATGCAAACATTCTCCGTCAGCAAGGGCAGATTCCCTGTGTGGTTTACGGAGGAAGCGAACAAATTCACTTCTCGGCCTCCGACCGCGATTTGATGGCTTTGTTCACCACCCCCGAAGTTTGCTTTGTCGAACTCAACCTCAATGGCAAGAAAATCATGGCCATTCCGCAGGAAGCCCAATTTCACAAGGTAAAAGACACGCTTCTGCACGTGGATTTCTTCGAATTGCGCGACAACCGCCCCATTACCATGATGGTGCCTTTCTATACGCAAGGTAACGCCGCCGGTGTGCTCAAAGGCGGTAAGTTGGTGAAGAGCATGCGTAAGCTCCGTGTTCGCGCCTTGCCCGCCGATATGCCCGAAAACATCACGGTGGACGTAACCAAAATGGAAATTTTGGACGAAATCAAGGTGAAGGACTTGGCTAACGAAAAATACAAGATTCTCAACGACCAGTCTTCTGCGGTTGTTGCGGTCAAGACCACCCGTAACGCGGTTGTGGCTGAAGCGGCTCCCGCTGCCGATGCTGAAGCTGCGCCTGCCGAAGAGAAGAAGTAATTTCTTTTCGGAAGGATATGAAAAAGGCCGCGAAGAATTTTCTTCGCGGCCTTTTTTGTTGGCTC
>CAMWQD010000010.1 GCA_947176325.1 uncultured Bacteroidales bacterium
GAATATGAGAGCCCACAAAATTGTCATACCGCAGAAAACTTACCCACTCTCTTTCAACATCTTCCGCCATTCTTTTATAATAATAAAATACGCAACCAACAGACACACAACATCACAAAAAAGTTATTAACAAGATAAATAACTTATTCTTTGCAGTTTATCCAATTCCGTGTGCCTATTTCCATAATCTTCCACTTCGATAAAATCGGTTTTCTACGATATAAACATAACAACAAACAAAATTCAAAACAAGATTGTTTCGTATTATGAGACGGATTCAAGAAACCCTCTTTGAGCAAGCGGGCAAGTTTACATTAGACCTTGCCAAGTTGGTTTTTGGAGGTATCATTATTGTTGGCATCATGCAAAGAGAGGACATTGCCAACTTAAAAAAATTGTATATCTTTGCTACACTTGCGGTGGTTGCATTAATCATCGCAGGATTTATGTTTTACTATTATTCTAAACGAAAGGAGTAACAAATGGGCGCTTTAGAGATATTTTTTGCCGGGTGTTGTGCTGTATGTTTGGTTGCGATTGTTGGCCTTTTGATATATGGACACAATAGTCATAAACGGCAAGTAGAAAACTAAAGCCTCATATTTGAGGTAGATTGAGATTTCAAATGGTGAGGTTTTAAGGTTGGAAAGCCCCGCTTCCTATCAGGAACGCGGGGCTTCGCTTTTTAATGCAGTTGGCTCTGCACTCAACTTTTCGTATCTTTGACGGCTTTTGAAATTATAAAATCCAAATTATAAGTTATGAAAAGAGTTATCGCCACGGTCAACGCACCTAAAGCTATCGGCCCCTACAGCCAGGCTATCGAAGCCGGCAATCTGATTTTTGTATCGGGACAGCTTCCCGTCGACCCCGCTACGGGCAAGGTAGCCGACGACATCACCTCGCAGACCGAACAATCGCTTAAAAATGTAAAGGCCATTCTTGAAGAAGCCGGCTACACCCTCGACAATGTGGTGAAATGCACCTGCTACCTCAGCTCGATGGACGATTTCAAGGCGATGAACGAGGTTTACGCCCGCTACTTCACCAAGGACTTCCCCGCCCGCGCCGCCTTTGCCGTTCAGAAACTCCCTATGGGCGTTTTAGTTGAAATCGAAGCTATCGCGGCGAAATAAGCATGATCGAACGCAACACTCCCGAATCGGCTCTGAATGAAAGGCAGGGCGTGGACAAACTGCCCACGGTAAATCCCTATATCTCCACCCTACCCGCTCGCAAGGCGCAGAGGCCCATGAGCACGGAGGAGTATGTGAAAGGAATCCGCGAAGGAAACCGCACGATACTGAGCCGTGCCATTACGCTTATCGAGAGTACATTACCCGAGCACCAGAGGCAGGCACAGGAGATTATCGAACAATGCCTGCCCTACTCGGGAAATTCATTCCGTTTGGGTATCACCGGTGTGCCGGGTGCAGGAAAAAGCACCTTCATCAATACGTTGGGCCTGCACTTGGCACGCACGGGTAAGAAGCTGGCTGTATTGGCCATAGACCCCAGCAGCGAGCGTACCAAAGGCAGTATTTTGGGCGACAAGACCCGCATGGACGAACTTGCGTGTCAGGAAAACGTCTTTATCCGTCCTTCCCCCTCGGCCGGTTCGTTGGGCGGGGTGGCCCGCAAGACCCGCGAGTCGGTGATTTTGTGCGAAGCGGCGGGATTTACCCATATCATTATCGAAACCGTGGGGGTGGGCCAATCGGAAACCGAGGCCTACAATATGGTCGATTATTTCCTGCTCCTGCAGTTGGCCAACTTGGGCGACGAACTGCAAGGCATCAAGCGGGGCATCATGGAAATGGCCGACGGTATCGCCATCAACAAGGCCGAGGGCGATTTCCGTCCCAAGGCACTTTTGGCGCAGACCCAACTGCGCAACGCCCTTCAATTGTTTCCTCCCACCGCATCGGGCTGGAAGCCCTCCGTGGAAATCTGTTCGGCCAAAATCAACGAAGGTGTGACCGAGGTTTGGAGCGTGATTGAAGAGTTTGAACGGTTCTGCAAGCAGAACGGCAGTTTTGAACGCCGTCGTCGCGAACAGCTCAAGAAAGTATTGCAGAATTCATTACAAGAAAACATCTTGGCGCATTTTTTTGCGCAACCCGATACGGAGAAGAATTTGGAGGAGGCCAGGGAACAGGTTTACAATTATAAGGTGAATCCCTACACGGCCGCTCAAAAATTGGCGGAAACGTATTTCGGTGTGTTGGAAAAGGTGACGGCAAGCCCGGTGACGCCTCCTGCGCCGCAACCCGCCGCTCCGAAACCTGCCCCGAAGCCCGTCCGCGCGGACATACCGCACTTCGAACACGCCTTGGCCGTAGACGCGGCCTGCGCCGGCAATCCCGGAAAAATGGAATATCAAGGTGTGCAGGTAAACAACGGCAAAGTGATTTTTCACGCCGGCCCCTTTCCCGATGCCACCAACAACATAGGCGAGTTTTTGGCGATTGTGCACGCCCTGAGCTTCCTCAACAAACACGGCCTCACGCAGACGCCCGTCTATTCCGATTCGGTAACGGGAATGGCTTGGGTGAGAAAGAAGAAGGCGAACACCAAGATAGCCCCTTCCGCCCGCAACCGCGAGCTGCTCGACATGGTGGCCCGCGCCGAAAACTGGTTGCAGACAAACCGCTATCAAAACCCTGTCTTGAAGTGGCAGACGGAAAAGTGGGGGGAGATTCCGGCGGACTTCGGCCGGAAATAGGCAGGACATAAACGCGGAAAGCCCCACAAGTTTAATTAATATAAAAATAACCGATAATACAATGTCAACGTATCAGCAAAACGAGTATCTTTTTGAGGTGAGCTGGGAAGTCTGCAACAAGGTAGGAGGCATCTATACCGTGGTGAGCACCAAAGTTCCCTCCATGCAGAACCGCTTCGGCGAACACTATTTCGCCGTGGGCCCCGATGTATGGAAAGACAAGGCCAACCGCGATTTTATCGAAGACCGCGACCTGTATGCCGACTGGCGCAAATATGCCGAAAGCCAAGGCCTATTTTTCCGCATCGGCCGCTGGAACACCGCCGGAAGCCCCATTGCCGTAATGGTCGACTACCGCTCGCTTATCTCGCGCAAAGACGATCTTTTGGGAGCGGCCTGGCGCGACTATAACCTCGACTCGCTTTCGGGACAATGGGACTATATAGAACCTTTCCTCTTCGGCTACGCGGCCGGACGGCTCATTCAGACCTTCTACGAATATCATGTTTTCCCCCAAGAAAAGGTATACGCCCACTTCCACGAATGGATGACCGGCGCCGGCCTCCTCTTTCTGAAGAAGAACCAGCCGCAGGTGGCCACCCTCTTCACCACCCACGCCACCGTTCTGGGACGTTGTCTGGCCGGCAACGGAATGCCCCTCTACGGCGATCTGGACAAACTCGACCCCGAAGAACTCTCCGCCCGCTTCGGCGTGCGCGCCAAATACTCGCTCGAGAAACTCTCGGCACAACACGCCGACTGCTTCACGGCCGTGAGCGAAATCACCAACCGCGAATGCCGCGCCTTTCTCGGAAAGAACATCGACGTCCTCACGCCCAACGGCTTCGACGATGCCTTTGTTCCCTCCATGGAGGATTTTGCCGGGAAACGCAAGCAGGCCCGCGAGAAACTGCGCGAAGTCACTTCCAAACTTATAGGGGAAGAGGTGGACGACAACACGGTCTTCCTGATTAACAGCGGCCGTTATGAATTCAAGAACAAGGGTATAGACCTGTTTATCGACACACTCGCCGCCCTCAACAAAACCCTGCCCGACGGCAAGAAAGCGGTGGCCTACCTCACCGTTCCCGCCGGCCACGGCCCCGCCCGTCAGAACCTTTCCGAGCGCGAACCCGAGCGCGAATTCGAACAGAGATTCTGCACGCACTATCTCGACGATCCTTTCTCCGACCCCATTCTCAACCGCCTCAAGATAAGCGGCCTCAACAACGCCCCCGAAGACAAGGTGAAGGTGGTGTTCGTGCCCTGCTACTTAGACGGCGAGGACGGCGTTTTCAACCTTGCCTACTACGACCTCCTCATCGGTTTCGACATGTCGGTGTTCCCCTCCTACTACGAGCCGTGGGGCTACACGCCTATGGAAAGCATCGCTTTCTGCATCCCGTCGGTCACCACTTCGCTGGCAGGCTTCGGACGTTGGGTGAAAGATCATCACCCCGCCCAAAGAAGCGTGAAAGTGATTGAACGCGACGATTATAATTCTTCGGAAGCGGTATTGGAAATGGAAGCGGCCCTGCGCGGTTTCATCCTGCTTTCCGACAAGGAAAAGGAAGAATACCGTGCCGACGCCTACGGTCTCTCGCGCCACTTCCTGTGGTCGCATTTGGGCGAACACTACGGAAAGGCCTACGAAAAGGCCGCCGCCAAGTGGGAAACCGAGCCGTCGTTGTTGAACAAACCGCTGCCGACCAGCAAAGACAAAATCGAATACGAAACCTCTTCGCAACCCCAATGGCACAAGTGCATGATCGAATACCGGCTTCCGAAAAAGCTGGAAAGACTGCGCGAACTGAGCAACAACCTGTGGTGGTGCTGGGACAATCAGGCGCAGGACATGTGGGCGTATATCGAACCCGAACTGTGGGTGGAATGCGGCCACAATCCCTTGGCCTTGCTCCGTCTGTTGAGCGCGGCCCGTCTGCAGGAATTGCAGGATGATGCCGTATTCAACAAGCTTTTGGACGAGGTTTACGCCCGCTTCACCGCCTATATCGACGAGGGCAAGAACCGGAAATCGCCCAAGGTGGCCTACTTCTGCATGGAATATGGCTTGCACGAAAGTCTCAAGATTTATTCGGGCGGCTTGGGTATCTTGGCGGGCGACTATCTGAAGGAAGCCAGCGACGCCAATGTGGATATGCTCGGCGTGGGGCTGCTCTACCGCTACGGTTATTTCGAACAGAAGATAGACGAAAACGGCTGTCAGAACGCCCGCTACGTGCCGCAAAGCTTCTCCAAGCTTCCCATTGTGCCTGTCCGCGACGAAAACGGAATGTGGCGCACGGTGTCGGTATCGTTGCCCGGACGCGACCTTCTGGCCAAAATCTGGCGGTGCGACGTAGGACGCATTCCCCTCTATCTTTTGGATACCGATATTGATGAAAACATAGAAGCCGACCGTTGCGTCACCCACCAGCTCTACGGTGGGGATTGGGAAAACCGCTTCAAGCAGGAAATGCTCTTGGGTATCGGCGGCATCCGTATGCTCCGCCAAATGGACATCCACCCCGATGTATATCACTGCAACGAAGGACACGGCGCCTTCACGCTTCTGGAACGTCTGCGCCACTATGTGAACAACGGCCTGGAATTCTGGCAGGCCCGCGAACTGGTGCGCAATTCCTCGCTCTTCACCACGCATACGCCCGTTCCCGCCGGACATGACGCCTTCGACGAAGACATCGTGCGTACCTATCTGAACGCCTGGGCCGACCGTCTCAGAATCTCGTGGGAAGACTTCATGGCTTTGGGGCGTATCGACAAGCATCATATCCACGACAAATTCTCGATGAGCCATTTGGCGGTGAACCTTTCGAGTGCGGTGAACGGTGTGAGCCGTATCCACGGACGGGTGTCGCAGGAAATGTTCGCGCCGCTCTATCCGGGTTTCTACCCGCAGGAAGTGCCGGTGGGTTATGTAACCAACGGTGTGCATCTGGCCACGTGGGCGCACAAGGAATGGCAGGAACTTTTCGCCAAGTATTTCGGCGCCGGGTTCCAAAAAGATGTGTCGGACGCTTCGGCTTGGGAAGCCGTGCAGAAGATTCCCGCAAAGGAACTTTCGGATATCCGTCATCGTCGGCGCACGGAACTCATTGATTTTGTGAAGGAGCGCATTCAGAAAGAATGGCCCGAGAGAGGCGAGAGCCCGCAAAATCTCATCAAGGCCCTCCACAGTCTGCGTCCCGATGTGCTCACTATCGGTTTCGCCCGTCGTTTCGCCACCTATAAACGGGCGCATCTGCTCTTCAAGAACCTCGCCCGTCTGAGCAAAATCGTCAACAACCCGCAGCACCCCGTGCAATTTATCTTTTCGGGCAAGGCGCACCCCGCCGACGGTGGCGGACAGGCGCTCATCCGTCAGATTATCGAGATTTCGCAACGCGAGGAGTTCTTGGGAAAGATTGTCTTCCTCGAAAACTACAATATCGACGTGGCCAAACACATGATTCAAGGCGTGGATGTTTGGATGAACACGCCCACCCGTCTCATGGAGGCTTCGGGCACCAGCGGCGAAAAAGTCCTGATGAACGGCGGTGTGAATTTCAGCGTGTTGGACGGCTGGTGGGCGGAAGGCTACCGCAAAGGCGCAGGTTGGGCGTTGCGCGAGGAACAGACCTACGCCAACCAAACCTACGAGGATGAATTGGATGCCGAAACCATCTACACCATGCTCGAACAGGAGATTGTGCCCGCCTTCTACGAGAACGGTCAGGCAGGAAGCAACGATACGTGGTTGCAGTTCGTGCGCAACAGCTTCTCGCAGATTGCGCCGCACTACACGATGCGCCGTCAGCTGAAGGACTATTACGCACAGTATTACAACTCGTTGGCAGACACCTATAAAAAACTGCGCGCCAACAATCTGGCTCGCGTAACGGATATGACCCGCTGGATGATCCGCATGGCATCGGCATGGAACGTCATTCACGTAACCGATTACGACTGCCCCGATTCCACCAACGCCCCCTTGCAAATGGGACAGGCGGGACACTTCGGCATCACCCTTCACCTTGCCGGGCTCAATCCCGATGAAATCGGCGTGGAAGTGGTGTTCGGACACAAGGAGAACGACCAAGTGAAGGAATTGATACGCACCGAAGACCTGAAGCTCGAGAAATTCGAGAACGGAAAGGCCACCTATGCGGCCGATTTGGTGCTCGACGGGGCGGGTGTGTTCGACTACGCCTTCCGTATGTATCCTAAAAACAGCGAGTTCCCCGAACAGAACAAGTTCAGGATGAATCGCTGGTTGTAATGTTATTTTTCTTTAAATTTGCTTTCAGAAAACCCATAAAAAACTAAAACGACTATGGAAGATTTCAGGGGTAAGGAACGCGAAAAGGAAGAAGTTTATTCCAAGGCTGTGAAAGCCGGCAAGCGTACCTATTTTATGGACGTGAAAGAGACCAAATCGGGCGAGCGTTATCTGACCATCACCGAGAGCAAGCGTCTCTTCGACGAGAACCTCAACAAGTTCGTCTACGACAAGCATAAAATCTTCCTTTACAAGGAAGACTTCGACAATTTCGTAGAAGGCTTGCAAACGGTTATCCGCTTCATTCAAACCGGCGAAGCCCCCGTGGAAGACACGCTTTCGGGCGACAGCTTCGGCACGAGCGGCGGCTTCTCGGCGCAAGACGATATGGAATTTGAAAACTTGGGCAAGTAATTGACTTGTATGGGAAAGGTTATTTCGATTACAAATCAAAAAGGCGGCGTGGGTAAAACCACCACGGCCGTGAACCTCAGCGCGGCTATGGCGGTGTTGGAGAAGAAGGTATTGCTGATAGACGCCGACCCGCAGGCCAACGCCACGTCGGGTGTGGGATTCGATTCGGAGACCGTGAGCGGACACAGCATCTACGAATGTCTGTTGGGCGATGTGGAACCCGAAGCCTGCATCAAATCCACCTCGTTCAAGAATCTGGATTTGATTCCCTCGCATGTAGACTTGGTGGGAGCCGAACTGGAAATGGTTTCCATTCCCGACCGCAATCAGGTGCTGCGGAACAAACTGCAGGAAATCCGCAATCGCTACGACTATATCTTCATCGACTGCGCCCCCTCGCTGGGCATCATCACCACCAACGCCCTCACCGCCTCCGACTCGGTGATTATCCCCGTGCAATGCCAATACTATGCGTTGGAAGGGCTTTCCAAGCTCCTCAACACCATCCGCATTGTGCAGAGCCGCTTCAATCCCGACCTCGAACTGGAGGGCATCTTGTTGACGATGTATGACGTGCGCACCAGCCTCTCGAAACAAGTGGTGGAAGACGTGCGCAAGAACTTCCAGCAGTTGATGTTCAATACCCTCATCCACAGCAATACCAAATTGGCCGAAGCACCCAGCTACGGTGTACCTATTCTGGAATACGACATCAATTCGACCGGCGCAATCAACTACCTCAATCTCTGCAAGGAAATCCTGCAAAGAGACGCGGCCGAAAAACATTAAAAAGAACGACATGACATCAAAAAGACCGGCTTTGGGACGCGGATTATCGGCATTGATGGGCGAAATCCCGGTGAAAAAAGATGCCGAATCCCGCACTCCCGTCGATATGACCGATAGCGTTATAGGGGCCATCGCCGCCATTCCCGTGGAACTCATCGAGGCCAACCCCTACCAGCCCCGCAAGCAGTTCAGCAAGGAAAGCCTGGAGGAGTTGAGCCAATCCATTCGCACCAACGGCGTCATCTCTCCCATCACCGTGCGCAAGATAGGCAAGAAATATCAGTTGATTTCGGGTGAACGCCGTCTGCGCGCCTCCAAACTGGCGGGATTGAAGGAAATCCCCGCCTATATCCGCATGGCCACCGACAACGAGTCGCTCGAAATGGCCCTGATTGAGAATATCCAGCGCGAAGACCTCAACGCCATTGATGTGGCGCTTTCCTATCAGGCCTTGATCGACGCCTGTCACTACAATCAGGAACAGTTGGCCGAGCGCGTGGGCAAAGGCCGCAGTACGGTGGCCAACTTTCTGCGTCTGCTCAAACTTCCCGCCGATATTCAACTCTATCTCAAGGATAATAAGCTCAGCATGGGGCATGCCCGTTGTCTGGCCGGTGTGACGGACGAAGAAAAGCAGCTCCGTCTGGCGCGCAATATCCTCGAAAACGGACTTTCGGTGCGGCAGTTGGAAGATTTGATTCGTCAAACCGATACCCCTGAAAAAACCGATGCCAAACCCGCCAAAACGGGCAAGACCCCGACACAGGATGCCGAGCTTCCCGATTGGTGCGTGGCGGCGCGCAACCGTCTGGCCGAAAGGCTCAACACGCCTATTGCGGTGAAGCCCAAGAAAAACGGCAAGGGCAGTTTGATTATCGACTATGCCTCGGACGAGGTTCTGCAAAAGATTTTTGACGCATTGAATGGAAAGTAAGCGAAGTCTTTTCTTTCTCTTTTTTGTGTTCTTCTCCTTTGTGTCCGCAGGGGAGGCTTGGGGGCAGTTCACACCCTCTCCCGAACCTGCCGACCCCGTTTTCTATGCCTCGAACGACCTTTCCTCCGTGCCTCTTATCCCTGTCGATTTCAAGGAAATAGACCTTATCGAAGAAGGCTTTTCGCAATTGACCGGCCCCAAAAGGAAAGACAGCGTCCGCTACGAAGCCTCCCCCGGTGTCGACCCCAAGTCGCTCACCTTCCAACAACGCAATTCCGGCGCGTTCAAGCGTAGGAAGAAAGGCGGTCTGAAAGACCCCGGCATGGCTATTCTCTGTTCGGCGGTGGTGCCGGGTCTCGGGCAGATTTACAACGGACAATGGTATAAGACGCCCGTTCTGTATGCGGGTGTGGGTGTGCTGGCCTATTTTACCGACGATTTTCTCAAACAGCGCAACCTCTATCAGAATGAATTGCGCGCCCGCACCGACAGCACGGGCAATCTCAACGTTTCGCTGGCGGGTTACAGTTTCGATGAAATCCTGCAACTGCGCAACCACTACGAACAATATTTCGAACTGTGTCTGATTATCGCCGGTGCGGTGTATCTGCTCAACCTTATGGACGCGGGTGTCTACGCGCATCTGTCGTCGTTCAACGTCACCCCCAACCTCGCCCTTGCCGTGAAACCCTACGCCAACACTTGCTATAACTACAAGAATCATTTTCCTTTGGACGCAGGGGTAAAACTTTGTTTCACGTTGAAGTAATGAAGCAATATTAATATAGAAAAATGGAGAAGAATCAATCCCTCAATATAGCTTTGTCGGGGTATGGACGCATGGGGCACGAAGTGGAGAAGATGGCACTTGAAAAAGGCCACCGGTTGGTGTGTATTCTCAACGACGGCGAAGATTGGACAAAGCAGGCGCAGGCCTTGAGGCAGGCGCAGGTGGTGATTGATTTCTCGGAACCTTCGTGTGCGGCGGAAAATATCGGAAGGTGTTTCGACCTGCATCTGCCGGTAGTGGTGGGAACCACGGGCTGGGACGCCTCGCGCGAGGCACTGAAGGCGCGTTGTCTCCGCGAGAATCAGACGTTGATAGAGGCTTCCAATTTCAGCATAGGGGTTTATCTGTTCATGGCCACGGCGCGATTTTTAGCGGAGAAGATGAATGCGCAGCCCCAATATGCGGCAACTATCGAGGAAACGCATCATATCCACAAATTAGACAAGCCCAGCGGCACGGCGATTACGTTGGCGAAGGAGGTGTGCGGCGAAATGGAGCGCTATGAGGATTGGAAGAACCTGCCGATAACCAGTTTCCGCGAGGGCGAGGTTTTTGGCATACATGCGTTGAATTTCGACTCGGAAGTGGATACGGTTACGCTCCGGCACGAGGCCAAGTCGCGGCGGAGTTTCGCGGCGGGGGCCGTGCGGGCGGCCGAATGGCTCGTTTCCGCTTGCGCAGACGGAAAGAAAGGTTGGTTCGGAATGAAAGATATGATGGGTTTCTAACAGGGAAAGGAATGAAAGCGATGAAGGCAAGAAGATTTCTTTGGTGCATGATGATGGCGGGCTTGTTCCTGACAACGGGCAAGGCGCAGAACACGGTGCGGAACGCCATGCAAGCTTCGCAGGCCGTTCCCTACCCTACCGAAAGCGATCTTCACACGCCCTTTCTCGACAGCATCCTCAAAACGTTGACGTTGGAGGATATGGCGGCACAGACCTTGATTCTGCGCAGCAAAGCCGTTCCCACGCCCGAATATATCGTTGAAATGCGCCGCCGTCTGGAAAGCCATCCTTTCGGGGGCATCTGTTTCTTCGCGGGCACCACGCCCGATATGCTCACCTTGCAGAAAGTGTATAAAGCCGCCTCGCGTCTGCCGCTGCTCTTCAGCATAGACGGAGAATTCGGGCCGGGCATGAGGCTCACCGACCTACGTCGCTTTCCGCGTCAGCAGACGCTCGGCGCGGTGTCCGACCCGCAGCTTGTCTACGAAATGGGACAAGCCGTGGGAAGACAATGCCGTCTGTTGGGCATTCAATGGAACTTCCTGCCCGTGGTGGATGTCAACAACAATCCCCTCAATCCTGTCATCAACACCCGTTCTTTCGGCGAGACTCCCGCCGACGTGGCGCGTTTGGCCACCCTCTACCTGAAAGGAATGCAAAGCGAGGGAATTTTAGGTTCGGTGAAGCATTTTCCGGGACACGGCGACACCAAGACCGATTCGCATCTCGCCCTCCCGCTCATTCCTCTCGACAAAGAAGTGCTGGACAGCATTCACCTCGCTCCTTTCCAAAAACTCATTCAGGAAGGGGTGGAAAGCGTTATGGTGGGACATCTCAACATTCCCGCCTACGATTCGAGCGGATTGCCCGCCAGCCTGAGCCCGCTGGTGGTGACGCGCCTCTTGCGCGAGCAATTGGGCTACCGGGGGCTGATTGTGACCGACGGGCTGGAAATGCAGGGTGTGCGCAAGGCCTTGCAGTCGTTGCCCGGCTATAAGGAGACGGGAGAAGGGGCCATTGAGGTGCAGGCGCTGCGGGCAGGTTGCGACGTACTTCTGCTTCCGCAGAATCCCGAGGCGGCGGTGAAAGCCATCGCCCATGCGGTAAAGACGGGGAAACTTCCCCGCGAGAGACTCGAAAACGCCTGTCGCCGCATTCTCTACTACAAATTCTACCCGGCTTTCACCGCCGCCTACAATCGTTTTCCGCGTGCGGAAACGTTGCGCAACCTGCCCCGCTTTATCGAGGATTCGCTCAACGGAGCCTCCACGCAGGCCTTGCAGCAGGATATCTACGACCATGCCGTAACGGTGATGGACAATATCGGCGAGGTGTTGCCGCTTTCGCCCACGGTCGCCCCCCGCAAAATCGCCCTGCATATAGGCACGGGAAAGGCCGATGAATTCTCCAAGGCCTTGGCCGCCTTCGACCCCACCCTCGAACAACTCTTCCTCGACAAGAATTTCGACTATGGCGCGGTGGCTTCCGGCTCTCTGCTCAACCGCTTCAAGGACAAGGATCTCATTCTGCTCTCTATAA
This sequence comes from uncultured Bacteroidales bacterium, assembly GCA_947176325.1. Taxonomy (GTDB): domain Bacteria; phylum Bacteroidota; class Bacteroidia; order Bacteroidales; family P3; genus Pullibacteroides. The sequence continues at coordinate 12,199 of CAMWQD010000010.1, forward strand.
CTAATACAAATTACATCCCGAATAAAAAATACGGTATCACCGAACAGACACTGCGCCTCTGCAAAGCCTTGCAGGATGTGCAGGTGCCGGTGGTGCTCTGCGTTTTCGCCTCGCCCTACGCCCTGCTGTCGTTCTACGATATGCCGCATATTTCGGCGGCCGTGTGCGGCTATCAGGATGTGGACGAGAGCAAACGTGCCTGCGCGCGGATACTCTACGGCGCCCTGCCCGCCACGGGTCATCTGCCCGTGAGTGTGGCCCGATACTGGCCGGCGGGTTTCGGCATCCCCACTTCCGCATGGATACTGGATTTCGACCCCACCTATCAGGCGTCGGGGCTTTCGTCCGAAACCCGCCGGCGCATCGACTCCTTAGCCACAACGGGATTGGAGCAGAAAGCCTACCCCGGCTGTCAGATTCTGATTGCCAAGAAAGGAAAAGTGGTCTACGACAAATGTTTCGGCACCGCCACCTACGATTCGCTCTCCCCCGCCGTGCAACCCAACAGCCTCTACGACCTGGCCTCGCTCACCAAAGTCCTGGCCACCACACTGGCCTATATGCGCCTGTATGAGAACGGCGATATTTCGCTCGACGAACCGATACGCAACTTCCTGCCGCGCTTGGGGCAGACCAACAAGAAATACATCACGTTCCGCCAGGCCCTGACGCATCAGGCGGGGCTAAAAGCTTTCATTCCCTACGTGGAACCCGACCTGATGCACAACGGAAAACCGCTCTTCGACAGCGTGTATTCATCGAACTACCCCACTCAGGTGGCAGACCGTCTCTTTCTGATTAAGGACTACGACAAGGAAATCCGCAAGCGCATCGACGAAACGCCCGTCAACCCGCGCAGGCCGTATGTATACAGCGACCTCGGTTTCTACTATCTCAACGAGGCCTTGCGGAAAATCACCGACACCACCTTGGACGGCTTTGTGGAACGGGAATTCTATGCGCCTTTGGGCTTGAAGACCTTGGGGTTCCGTCCGCTCAACCGTTTCCCGCTCTATCAGATTATGCCCACCGAGAACGATACCCTTGTGCGCAAACGTCAGATTCGGGGCTATGTGCACGACCCCTTGGCCGCTTTTTCGAATGGCGTGGCGGGTTCGGCGGGTTTGTTCGGGTGTAGCCGCGACGTGGCGGTAATCGGGCAGATGCTGTTGCAGAACGGCTTTTACGGCGGCATTCAGTTTTTCGACTCCGCAACGGTAAAGGCTTTCACTTCCTGTCGTTTCTCGCAGGCCGACAACCGTAGGGGCGGAGGTTTCGACAAGCCTCCCTTCAAGAAAGACGACCCCTCGCCCACCTGCGCTTCCGCCTCGTCCGAAAGTTTCGGTCACAGCGGCTTCACGGGCACCTATCTGTGGGTAGACCCCGCCCGCGATTTGGTATACGTGTTCCTTTCCAACCGCGTCTACCCCGATTCGCACAACAAAAAGCTGAACGCACTGGGCATCCGCACCGCCATTCTGGAAT
>CAMWQD010000011.1 GCA_947176325.1 uncultured Bacteroidales bacterium
GCCATAGACTGTATCACCACAGGACAACCGCCCCCGATTACCAGATTCCCCACCTGCACGGGATTCGAAACAAAAGAAGGCATGAGGAAACGCTTAGGACAACAATTTCTTGACGATTTCCGAAATCACCTTGCCGTCTGCCTTGCCCGCCAACAGTTTGGTGGCCGAACCCATCACCTTCCCCATATCCTTCATGCCCGCGGCTCCTACCTGCGCGATGACGCCTTTCACGGTTTCTTCGATTTCCTCTTCCGAAAGTTGCTTGGGAAGATAAGCCTCTATATACGAAGCTTCTTCCAATTCGTTCTTCGCCAAATCCTCCCGGTTCTGTTCCGTGAAAATCGCCGCCGATTCCTTGCGCTGCTTCACCATTTTCTGCAGAATCTTCACCGCCGTTTCATCGCTCAGCTCCCCGTTGGCGTTCTTCGAGGTCTTGGCTTCCAAAAACTCCTTCTTCACACCCCGCAAAGCCGCCAATTTCACCGTTTCGTGCGCCAGCATGGCCGCCTTGATGTCGTTTCCGATTTTTTCGAATAAGTCCATAGCATTCTTTTTTATGAACAAGCCCTTTCAAGGGCGTTCTTACAGAGTGTAAATTTATTCAGTTTCGGGAAATAAACAATAATTGCATACACATTAGGAATTTTCGTAAATTTGTTGGTTTTGCACGTTTGGGCATGAATGTGGGCATCCGCGTTCATGCACCCCAACCAATAAATTGCGATGAATATGGCCGAACTTTCAAGCAAATACGAGCCCCGGCAAATCGAGGACAAATGGTATGCCTATTGGCTCGAACACAATTTCTTCCATTCCGAACCCGATAGCCGCGAGCCTTATTGCGTGGTGATTCCCCCTCCCAATGTAACGGGTATCCTGCACATGGGGCATATGCTCAACAACACCATTCAGGACGTATTGGTGCGTCGCGCCCGTATGCAGGGCAAGAACGCCTGCTGGGTGCCCGGCATGGATCACGCCTCTATCGCCACCGAAGCCAAGGTGGTGGCCATGCTCAAGGAAAAGGGCATCGACAAGAACAAACTCACCCGCGAGGAATTTCTCAAATACGCCTGGGAGTGGAAAGAGAAATACGGCGGCATCATTCTCTCCCAACTCCGCAAGTTGGGCGCTTCGTGCGATTGGGAACGCACCCACTTCACCATGGACGAAGTATGCTCCGAATCGGTGCTCGACACGTTCATCAACCTCTACGACCGCGGGCTTGTCTATCGCGGTGTGCGTATGGTGAACTGGGATCCCTCGGCCAAAACCGCGCTTTCCGACGAAGAGGTGATTTACAAGGAAACCAAGGGTAGCCTCTACTATCTCCGCTATGCCGTCAAGGAAGAACCGGGCCGTTTCATCATCGTGGCCACCACCCGCCCCGAAACCATCATGGGCGACACGGCGGTGTGCATCAATCCCACCGATGAGCGCTATGCCGACTTGAAGGGCAAACACGTGGTGGTGCCTTTGGTGGGGCGCGAAGTGCCGGTTATCTTCGACGAATACGTGGATAAGGAATTCGGTACGGGCTGTCTTAAAATCACCCCCGCCCACGATATAAACGACTACAACATAGGCGTAAAGTATAAGCTCGACAGCATCGACGTGTTCCACGACGACGGCACGCTCAACGAACACGGCGGCAAATACGCGGGCATGGACCGCTTTGCCTGCCGCAAGCAGATTGCCGCCGACCTCAAGGCCGCCGGCTTGCTCGAGAAGGAAGAGGAATATGTGAACAATGTGGGCTATTCGGAACGCACGCATGTGGCTATCGAACCCAAACTTTCCCTGCAATGGTTCCTGAAGATGGAGGAACTGGCCGCCCCCGCCCTGAAAGCGGTGATGGACGACACTATCGCGTTCCTGCCCGCCAAGTTCAAGAACACCTACCGCCATTGGATGGAAAACATCAAGGACTGGTGCATTTCGCGCCAGCTGTGGTGGGGACACCGCATTCCCGCCTACTACCTGCCCAACCGCGAGGTGGTGGTGGCCAAGAACGCCGAAGAAGCCTTGCAGAAAGCGAAGGCGAAGTTTCCCGAAGCGGCTTCCTACACCCTGCAAGACCTTAAGCAGGACGATGATGTTTTGGATACATGGTTCTCGTCGTGGCTGTGGCCGATAGAGCTTTTCGACGGCGTGCGCAAACCCGACAACGCCGAAATCAACTACTACTATCCCACCGCCGACTTGGTCACCGCCCCCGACATCATCTTCTTCTGGGTGGCGCGTATGATTATGGCCGGTTTGGATATCCGCAAGCAAGTGCCCTTCCGTCACGTCTACTTCACCGGCACCGTGCGCGACAAATTGGGCCGCAAGATGTCCAAATCGCTCGGAAATTCGCCCGACCCTCTCGAACTCATGGAGAAATACGGCACCGACGGAGTCCGTGTGGGGATGCTGCTCACTTCGCCCGCAGGCAACGACCTGCCTTTCGACGAAAGTCTCTGCGAACAGGGCCGCAATTTCTGCAACAAGATATGGAACGCCTTGCGTCTGATTAAGGGTTGGAAGGTGGACGAAAGCCTGCCGCAACCCGCCACCTCGGCTTTGGCCTACGATTGGTTCGAAGCCCGCCTCACCCAAACCTTGGCGCAGGTGGAAGACAATGCCCGCAAATACAGGCTCAGCGAAGCCTTGATGCAACTCTACCGCCTCACGTGGGACGATTTCTGCTCGTGGTATCTGGAAATGATAAAGCCCGCCTACGGACAGGCCGTAGACCCGCTCACCCTGCGCAAGTCCATGGGCTTTATGGAAACGCTCATGCAGGCGCTTCACCCGTTCATGCCGTTCATCACCGAAGAAATCTGGCAGGTGCTGGGCGAACGCAAGGAGGGCGAGACGGTGATGTTCCAACCTCTGCCCGAAAAGACCCTCACGCCCGAACAGGAAAAATTATTGACGCACTTCGAGCAGGCCTCCGAAATCATTATGTCGGTGCGCGCGTTGCGCAACGAGAAGAACATTCCGCAGAAGAATGCGTTGGCCTTGAAAATTAAGGCCGGTGCCGACAAGAAAGGCCTTTTCGACGGCCTTATCGCCAAACTCTGCAACTTGGAGAGCGTGGAATATGTGAGCGCGTCGGTGGACGGAGCCTTTACGTTTATGGCCGCCAACACGGAATTCTTTGTGCCTATGGCGGGGCTTGTGAATGTGGAGGATGAACGCGCCCGTGCGGAGAAAGACCTCAAATACGAACAAGGCTTCTTGCTCTCGGTGCGGAAAAAATTGGAGAACAAACGCTTTGTGGATAACGCTCCGCAGGCGGTCGTGGATGCCGAGCGCAAGAAAATGGCCGATTGCGAACAGCGCATCGCGCTTTTGGAAGCACAGTTAAAGCAACTGAAATGAAAAAGATCGACAGATTCATCATTAAGTCGTACATAGGCCCGCTGGTGTTGACTTTCCTCATCGCCACCTTTATCCTGCTGTTGCAGTTTATATGGCGTTATATGGACGAACTCGTGGGCAAGGGGCTTCCGTTGGTCGACGTGGCCGAATTCCTTTGGTATGCCTGCTGGACATTCGTGCCCCTCTCGTTGCCGTTGGCGGTGTTGCTATCGTCGTTGATGCTGTTCGGCTCCTTGGGCGAACACTACGAATTGGTGGCGGCCAAGGCGGCGGGTCTGCCCCTGCGCAGGCTCATGGCCCCGACGGTGGTGATGAGCGTGCTGATTTCGGGCATCGCCTTCTACTTCACCGACCACGCCGTGCCCCAAGCCTATAAGCTGCACCGTCAGAAATACCATGCGATTCAGACCCGCCGCCCGGCGGTGAACCTGCAGGAAGGCGTCTATTACTACGGCATTCCCGACTATGTAATCCGCGTGGGCAAGAAGCGCGACGAGGGCCGCTATCTGGAAGACGTGCAGATTTACGACCACTCCCAGCACAAAGGCAACTGTGCCGTCACCATGTCGGAAAAGGGCGGTATGTATACCCTCGAGGACGGCCGCTATTTAGTGTTCAATCTTTTTGACGGCTACACCTACGGCGAGGACATCGCCAACAACGGGCAGTCGAGCCTCACCGCGGGCCATAATGCGCAATATCCCTTCACCCGCATCAAATTCGACACGCAGACGTTGATTATGGATTTGTCGAAATACGATTCCAAGCAGAACACAGACAATCTCTATGTGAAGCATCAGAAATCGTTGGCTTTGAAACCGCTCGGAAAGGAGATAGACACCTTGCGCATGCGTTTGGAGGAAAGGGTGGCGAATCTGGTCACCAACATCAACAGCCGCAACTATTTCCTGTCGAGTCTCATCGGCAACGATTCTGCGGTGCGGGCGTCTTTCAACGAGAGTGTGGTGAGCGGTGCGAAAGCCGACGGCTACGTGCTTCCCGAGGCCACTTTGCGCGATGTGCGCGAGGCGGCGGCGCTTTCGGGTGCGTTGGTGGACGATATGGAATACTACGAGCGCGACATATCGTATCTGAGCGAGCGCCTCAATGCCTATCGGGTGGAAGAACACAAGAAGTTCAGCCTTTCGGTGGGCTGTCTGATTCTGTTCTTTATCGGAGCCCCGCTCGGCGCCTTGATACGCAAGGGCGGGATGGGTATGCCCGTGGTGGTTTCGGTTCTGCTTTTCGTTTCCTACTACGTGCTTTCGGTAATCGGCGAGAAAGCCGCTATCGAAGGCTCGCTCACCTGCACCTTGGGCGCATGGCTTTCCACTTTCGTGTTCCTGCCTTTCGGCTTGCTGCTGACCTTGCAGGTTACCGTGGATTCCTCCTTCCTCGATGCCGACACATGGCGCGTCTATTGGAAAAAAATTTTTAAGGACAAACGATGAACGGGCAGGTTACGGGCGGCGAAGAAGCGCAGAAACGCATACGGGAACTCACCGACTTGCTCACCGAATACAACCGGGCGTATTATATGCTCGACGCTCCGTTGGTGAGCGACTATGAGTTCGACCAACTGCTCAAGGAACTCGAGCGTTTGGAAGCGGCCTATCCGCAATACAAACTCCCGTATACGCCTACCGGCAGGGTGGGGGGCGAACCCACCAAGACTTTCCGCACGGTGGCGCACCGCACGCCCATGCTTTCGTTGGGAAACACCTATTCGCGCGAAGAGCTCGTGGATTTCGACAACCGTCTGCGCAAGCTCACCGCCGAGGATTTCGACTATCTCTGCGAACTCAAATACGACGGACTTTCCATTTCGCTCACCTACGAAAAGGGCGTGTTGACGCAGGCCGTGACGCGGGGCGACGGCATCAAGGGCGACGATGTTACGGCCAATGTGAAGACCATCCGCACGATACCGCTCAAACTGCCCGAAGGCAACTATCCCGATGTTTTCGAAATCCGAGGCGAAGTGCTGATGCCGCGCAAGGCTTTCGACGAACTCAACGCACAGAGGGAGGAAATCGGCGAGAATCTTTTCGCCAATCCCCGTAACGCGGCATCGGGAAGTCTGAAGCTACAAGACCCCAAGCAGGTGGCCGCCCGTAAATTGGATTGTTTCTTATATTTTCTGATAGACGCCCCCTCTGCGGGAGGAGAGAGCCCGTTTCCCGACCTGCACTCGGAGCGTTTGGAACAGGCCCGTGCGTGGGGCTTCCAAACGGGGCGTTACTATCGCCGCTGCCGCAATATCGATGAGGTCTTCGCCTATATGGATTATTGGGAGAAAGAACGTGCGAACCTGCCTTTCGATATAGACGGCATGGTGATTAAGGTCAATCAGACGCACCTGTGGCCGGCCATGGGTTTCACCGCCAAGTCGCCGCGCTGGGCCATAGCCTATAAGTTCAAGGCGGAGCGGGTCTGCACGCCCCTGCATACGATAAGTTTCCAAGTGGGACGCACCGGCGCCGTCACGCCCGTGGCCAATCTGGAGCCCGTGCCCTTGGGCGGCACCCTAGTCAAACGCGCGTCCCTGCACAATGCCGATGTCATCGAGCGTATGGATGTGCGCTTGGGCGATTGGGTCTATGTGGAAAAAGGAGGGGAGGTGATTCCCAAAATTGTGGGCGTGGAGCTTTCCCGCCGCCCCGCCTCGGCCGTACCTTTTTCGTTCATAGAGCGTTGCCCCGAATGCGGCACGCCCTTGGTGCGCAACGAGGGCGAGGCGGGGCATTACTGTCCCAACGACGAAACCTGTCCCCCGCAGATTAAAGGCAAATTGGAGCATTTCATCAGCCGCAAGGCCATGGACATACAGTCGCTGGGCGAAGGCAAGGTGTCGGTGCTCTACAACAAAGGGCTTCTGCACAATGTGGCCGATTTCTATTCGCTGCCGAAAGATGCGCTTCTTGCCGTGGAATCCTTCGGGCGCAAGACGGTGGACAATATCCTGCAGGCGGTGGAAGCCTCCAAGAAACAACCTTTCGAAAGAGTGCTGTACGCGCTCGGAATCCGCTATGTGGGCGAAACCACGGCCAAAATCCTCGCACGTCATTTCAAGACGATGGACGCCTTGATGCAGGCCGATTTCGATACCTTGGTGCAGGTGGACGAGGTGGGGGATGTGATTGCCGCCTCTCTCCGCGATTTCTTTTCCCGCCCTGCCGAACAGGAGGTAATCGCCCGTTTGCGCGAAGCGGGGTTGAATATGGAATATGTGGCCCGTTCTTCGGGTTCAACGGTGCTGCAAGGCACCCGATGGGTCATCAGCGGCACATTCTCCCGCTCGCGCGAGACCATGAAAGATTGGGTGGAAAGTCACGGCGGAACCATGGTTTCCTCCATTTCGAAAAATGTAGATTATGTGTTGGCCGGCGAGAAAATGGGCCCCGAAAAACGCAAGAAAGCCGAAAATCTGAACATTCCCTTGATTTCGGAAGAAGCCTTTATCGAAATGATAGGAGGGGAAGCGGAGCCTATGGCAAGTGTGGGCGAAGATGATGCGGAAACCGTGAGGCCCGAAACGGACGACAGCCGCCCGAAGGCCGGAACCCAAGGCACCTTATTCTAAGACGCGCCGTATCAGGCGCAGGTGGTGGGAATAACAGCCGAGATCCTGACGGTAGATGCCCTCGTGGTCTACGGGGTCTATGCGCACCAAACCGCTGCAATGCAAAATCAGACCGTTTCCGTTATAGATTCCCACGTGCACAATCTGTTCGTTGCTATTGTCGAAAAACAGTAAATCGCCGGCCTGCGCCTCGCTCAGAAGGTTCACCAACTGCCCCTGCATGGCCTGTTGGGAAGCGTCGCGCAGAAGATGCACACCCGCCATGCGGTAAAGAAGTTGCGTCAAACCCGAACAATCCATTCCCCACGACGATTTTCCTCCCCATAAATAAGGTGTATTGATGAGCGATACCGCCCGTTCGATGATTTCCCGGCAACGGGTCTCGCGGTCGCTCGGCACACAGACGGGTTCGGAAAGATAGGAGTAAGAGAGGCCGCCCAATTTGAACTCACCGCCTTGATAGAAAGGCAGACGGCAGCCCATTCCCAAACGGAATTCGGCATGGTCGCTGTGGCGTTGCACCACCGAAGAAAAACCTTTCGAGAAAAACTGCGACTTATCGGCTTTGTGCGCGGCGAATTCCTCTTCCGAAAGGAACAACACCTGCTTTTCGTCCACCCAACCTTGATAGCCGTCGAAATCGTTCTCAATCTTGAGCCAATTCTGATACTTGTCCAAAATCTCGAAGATATCGCCGAACAAGAGTTGCGATTTCATTTCCGAGGCGTGCGAAATGGTTTCGCGTACAGGCGCCAGAGAGAGATTGCAGATTCCGTAGCGGGGCATGGTCATAATTATAAAATTCGAGCCGCCTGCGAAGCAGGCGGCTCGATGAATTAATTGAGCGTAAAGTTGATAGGAACACGGTAGAGAACCCGCACGGGACGACCGCGCTGCTTACCGGGCTTCCATTTGGGCATGGCCTTCACCACGCGCACGGCTTCTTCGTCACATCCACCGCCGATACCGCGCAACACCTTCACATCGGTGATGCTACCGTCTTTCTCCACAACGAAGGTAACGTACACACGCCCGCTGATACCGCTTTCCATAGCCACAACCGGGTAGCGGATGTTTTCGGCGAGATATTGATAGAAAGCCTCGTCACCGCCAACAGGGCCGGGCATCTCTTCCACAATCTGGAAAATTTCCTCTTCGGCCACCGTTTCCTCTTCTACCACGGGAGGAGCCACATAGTCTTCCACCACGGTCTTTTCATCGGATTCGGCGTTGATTTCCACTTCGTTCTCAATCTCCACATCATCCTCTACAATCTCAATTTCCTGCGATACCTGTGCGGGAGGAGGGGGAGGAGGAGGGGGAAGACTCTGATCGGTTTGGATAATGACTTCTTCCTCGGTTTCGATAGCGGCTCTCGACATGCTCTTGGTTTGAGTCTTATCGTAGGATTTCCACTCAAATGCCACTAACACAATCACCAAGGCAACCACAAGGCCTAAAGAGCCGAACATACCCTTCATGCCTTCAAGGTCGGCTTTAGGCGATTTCTTCAGTTCCATGGTTCTTTTTTTTATCGTTTGGCGGAAAGAGGGGGATTCGAACCCCCGGTAGGGAAACCCCTACGACAGTTTAGCAAACTGTTGGTTTCAGCCACTCACCCATCTTTCCGTAAAAGCCTCCTCACACTTCCGTGCGTCGGAGAGGGTTGCAAATGTAAGCAAAAAATCGGAAATGGAAAGCCCTCGGAGAAATTCGCGTGCTTTTAACAAAATTTAACATTTAAACCTTCGATAAAAATGCCGTTGAAACGATAAGGGAAGAAAAAAAACAAAAATATGCGTTTACATTTCAACTTCTCTTTCCGGAGACGGATTTTTGCAGGACTTATCCTGGCCGCTCCGATGATTTGCGGTATGAATGCCGCTATTGCACAAGATTTTACGGATATAGGAAAGCGCAAGCCCTTTGTGCTTTCGGGCTCGGTGGGGGCGCAGGCTTCCACGCGCCTCAACACGCAGGCTGCGTATTCCGATCCGTTTTCCTATCTGCTCAATGTGCAGTTGAACCCCGTGATTTACGGCTTCTCGATGCCAGTTTCGGTGTCTTTCGCCGACAACCGGTTTTCGTACAGTCAGCCGTTTTCGCGTTTTTCCATTCAGCCCACCTATAAATGGATTACGGGCTACCTCGGGCGCACGTCCATGGATATGCATCCCTATGGTCTGAGCGGGCATCAGTTCGACGGGGTGGGGATTTCCCTGCAACCGTCCAACTTTCCGCTCAAATTCATGGCGATGTACGGACGCTTGGAGAAAGCGCGCGCCGACAGCGTCGGCGCGCGCGAAAATTCCTTTCAGACGCTTTCCTCCTACAAACGCAGCGGCTATGCGTTCAAGGTGGACTTCGCGCACAAAGGACAGAAGATAGGCGTGCATTTCTTCCGCGCCGCCGACAAAGCCTCTTCCTTGCCCGCTTGGGCGCGGGAGAACATGGCGCCGCAGGCCAACAACGTGCTTGCGTTGGATTTCTCCTTCACGCTCTATAAAGATTTATACTTGCAGGGACAGGCGGGATTCAGCCACTATATCAGCGATCTGTCGGCCGAAAAGACAGGGCGGAACCATCGCCGCAACCCTTCGGCTTCGTGGTCCACGGCGGTCAAGGCCGGGCTTGCGTATAAGTGGCTGAGCCTTGCCTACGAGCGCATTTCGCCCGAATACCGCACCATGGGAGCCTATTACTTCAATCAGGATTTCGAAAATATGGTGCTTTCTTTCGCGCATACCTTTTCGTTTGCCGACGTGCGCGCCGAAATCGGTTGGCAGCACGACGACCTCGAAGCCTCCAGGCAGAACCGTACCGACCGCGTGGTGGGCTCGGCCTACGCCAATTTCCGCATCAACGAGAACTTCACCACATCGGCCAGCTACTCCAATTTCACCTCCTACACCCAAAGCAAACCCATAGACTTGACACGCCCCGACGATCCTTTCGTGCAGGACTTCGACACGGTGCCTTTCCGTCAGATTTCGCAACAGGCGCAATGGGTGTTCGGCTTCCGTACCTCGCCGCAGGCCAAAGTGGCACAGGAGGCGGGCGTGGATTTCTCCTACCAAAGCTCTCGGCTCAGCGTGCAGCAGGATTTCAGCGACTACCTCTACGGAAACCTGCGCCACAGCATTGTCTTGGGCGGCGACTACCGCCTGCAGTCGGCTTTGAGCGTCAGCACCCGTCTCGACCGCCTGCAAGGGCGCAGACAGCCGCTCCGATACGGCATAGGCCCGTCGGTTTCGCTTTCGAGAAGTTTCTTCGGGAAGACTTTGTTGGCCTCGGCTTCGTGCAGCTATTATATAGATGTATATGGCAGAAAGGCCGAGTCGGGAATCTGGGGGATGCGCCTGAATCTGAGCTACACGCTCAAGAAAGCCCATCACTTCGATTTCAATCTCTCCACGCGCCTCAACAACGCTTTCGAATTGTCCGCGCTTGAAAATTCCTCCGCGCGCAAAACCAATTTTGAATTCCAGGCCATGGTGGGATACCGCTACCAATTCAGCGTGGATCCGTTTGCCAAGAAGAAAAACGCGAAAAAGCCTACAGACGCGTGATGTCCGCTCCGAGGGCATTGAGCCGCTCGTCGATACGCTCGTAGCCGCGGTCGATTTGCTCGATGTTGTGAATGGTGCTCGTGCCCTCGGCCGACATGGCGGCGATAAGCAGCGAAACCCCGGCACGTATGTCGGGCGAGACCATATCGATGCTGTGCAGGGGCGATTCTCTGTCCAGACCGATAATCGTGGCGCGGTGCGGGTCGCAGAGGATGATTTTGGCACCCATGCTGATGAGGTTGTCGACAAAGAAAAGGCGGCTTTCGAACATCTTTTGGTGGATGAGCACGCTTCCCTTGGCTTGGGTGGCGGTGACGAGCGCGATGCTGATGAGGTCGGGCGTGAAGCCGGGCCAGGGGGCGTCGGCGATAGTGAGGATGGAACCGTCGCGCGAACTTTCTATCTGATAGTGCTCCTGTGCGGGAATGTAGAGGTCGTCGCCACGATATTCGCTATACACGCCGAGGCGTTTGAACACCTGCGGAATCATGCCGAGCGCGTAGCCGTTCTGTGCGTTCTTTATCGTGATTTCGCTGGCGGTCATGGCTGCCATGCCGATAAAGCTCCCGATTTCGATCATGTCGGGGAAAAGACGGTGTTGCGTGCCGTGCAATTCCGCCACGCCCTTTATATGAAGCAGGTTGGAACCTATGCCGAAAATCTGTGCGCCCATGTGGTTGAGCATACGGCACAGTTGCAGGATATAAGGCTCGCAGGCGGCGTTGAAAATCACCGTCTCGCCCTTGGCAAGCACTGCGGCCATGATGATGTTGGCGGTACCCGTCACGGAAGCTTCGTCCAGAAGCATATAGCGTCCGTGCAGACTGCGGCCTTCCACCACATAGGCATGGAGGGCGGCATCGTAATCCACTTTGGCGCCAAGATGTTCAAAACCTATGAAATGCGTGTCTAATTTCCTGCGTCCGATTTTGTCGCCTCCCGGTTGGGGAACAATCGCATAGCCGATGCGGGCAAGGAGCGGGCCGGCAATCATCACCGAACCCCGCAGGCTGCCTGCCTGTTGGCGGAATTCTTCGGTGTGCAGATAATCTTGGTTTATCTCCACCGCCTGAAAAGAAAAGGTATGCTCGCCCAAACGTTCCACCACCACGCCCAAAGACTGCATCAACTCAATGAGTTTGAGCACATCGCGGATAAGGGGGATGTTGTCTATCACCACTTTTTCGCGCGTAATCAAACAGGCGCAAATCACCTGCAACGCCTCGTTTTTGGCGCCTTGCGGAACAATGCTCCCGCACAGTTTGCGTCCGCCTGTAATCGAAAACGAACTCACGACAGAGGGGATTTAGGATTGATAGGGTCTTTTCTTGAAACGGTTGGGCTGGTAGGTACGGTTGTCCTTGTTGTCGTTGTTGTAGTAGCGGGGCTTGCGGTTCACATAGCCTTCCCCGTTGCCGCCCTGCGCGTTATAACCATTGTTGTTATAGCCGCCGTTATTATTGTAGCCGCCATTATTATTGTAGCCGCCGTTGTTATAACCACTGTTGTTATAGCCGTTGTTGCCGTAGCCGCCCTTGTTGTAACCGTTGTTGCCGTAGTAGCCCTTGTTATAGCCGTTGTTGCCGTAACTGCGGTTGCCGTAGCTGTTGTAGCCGCCGTTGTTGTAGGGACGACGCGGCGTGCTTTCGTAGGCGCTCACATTGATATACTTGCTCTTGCGCTCCAAGCTCGGTTTGTCGTAGAACGAAGAATACACCTCGCCCCGCATGGCTTCGGTATACACCAGCTTTCCGTCCGAAAGGATGCGCAGGTGTTCGGCCACCATGTCATCGCTCAGAATATCGGCGTTCCACAGGTAATACGACTTTTTCATCTGAACGGTAATCAGGTTCAGGTAGGCGTTCTTCTTGTCGCCGTCGGGCATCTCGGTGGCCTTGCGGATCATGGCCTCGAGGGTCTTCCCGTAGTAGCGGAAACGGATGTTGGCGGGGTGATAATGAAAAGGTTTGGTCTGACGCACCTGCCCTTCCTTGGGAGGGGCGGGGTAGGGATTGTCGATGTCTAACTTAAAGTCGGACATAATGATGAGTTGGTCGTAGAGTTTGTGCATATAGTCGTCCAACTCCATTACCTGAGGGTTGAGGGAGCGCATGAAGCGGAGAATGGTTTGCGCGGCGCGGTTGCGGGCGCTTTTGGACTCAATGCCCACGGCATGTTCCACCATATCTTGAATGCCTCTTCCGTATTCGGGAAAAACAAGTGCTCTTCTTGAAGTGTTGTATCGCATAA
>CAMWQD010000012.1 GCA_947176325.1 uncultured Bacteroidales bacterium
CCCCAGCCCAACCACTGCTGCCGATGCAACAGCGAGGCGTTGATTCCGTTCGACATACCGGCGAACCCCACATTGTACGCATACGTGTTGAGCGTATATTGCGTAATCTGGTTGCCCTCCTGCTGTGCCGAAAGCGGACATAAGCCCGCCATGAGACACCAAAGCGCCACGATTCTACAAAAAGATAACTTTTTGCTATTCAGGTGTTTTGTTGGCATAACGGCTACGCGGTTCCTCCTTGTTTTGGGTGGTCGAAACCGAGGTTACACTCCGGCTTCAAGCCGCGAAGATAACCATTTTTTTTTACTTTTCGTTGGCGTTGGCCAAATTCACAAGGTTGAGCATGTCCTGAGGGCTGTCCAAATCGGGTTTTTGCTCTTCGAGATATTGTGAAATGAAGCCGGCCGCCTTGGGGAAAAGTTTAAGCAGGTTTTTCTTGGTGAGCGGGTAGGTCTTTCCGTCTTTCATCAGAAAGAGGGTGTAGGCCACCGAAAGTTCGGAATTGCTCGCGAATTCATATCTAACCACGCTGGCGGTAGTTTGGCCCGTATACGTTTCGCTGCCGGTGGTGCCGTTGCTGTTGAACGAAGAAACGTTGCGGATGGACGCGGTGGAGCCGCCGGTGCCGTATGCGCCCGTTTTCTTCTCCGAAATATTTACTTTCTTGCACGAAATAAGGCTGATACGATTGTTCAAAATCAACTCGCCCAAACCGGAGAGGGCCGGTACGAAGGTGCGGTCGCCGATTTCCGCCACCACGATATTAGACAGGTCGTTCAAGCGGCGGAGCGTGTCTTCGGGAAATTCGGGCTTGTCGTTCCAGAACAGAAGCTGCGGTTCGTAGTAATTGTAGTTGAAACGCGATTTGGCGATAGAGCCGTCCTTATAATAAAGGGTGCCTTCGGTAGCCTTGGGGAAAGCAAAGATAATGCTGTCTTGCTGGGCTTTGCTCAAATCACCCATAGTGATTTTCTTTTGTCCTTGTGCGGAAAAAGTTCCCAGGAGGGCGAGCAGAAGTACGAGAGAAAGTTTTGTTTTCATGGCTATTTTGTTTTAAAACAAGTGTTTCTTAGTTGGAAACCTGAAACGTGCCGTTGTTCAGATAGGTAATGCGGTACTTTCGCAATGCAAAACGGGACACCTTATTATATCCGAACCCGCTGTAACTGCTGAACTCCCCGCCGCAGTCCTTGCCCACAAAACGGTCTTTCGCCTTGTCATACTGCACGTAGCAACCCGACTCCCAATCCAAAGGGCAGGCCTGCTCAAACGCCACATACTCCTCCGCCATATCGCCGATATGATACACGCAAACACCGTTGTAGCCGTATGGGAATTCTTTGACCCCGCCCACAGCCATCAGGATGTTGTCCATATCGTAAGGACGAACGGTAAAGTTAACGCTCCGCTCGGGAATGTTGCCGTAGCTGACAGGATCCTTGCAGCCACACAGACCCAGGCAGAAACCTGCCGTCAGCATACATATGGATAGACCGACCGTGTTTCGCATAGAATGGAATAATGGTAAGTGGGAAGCAAAGTTAGAAAAAAATGCTATCTTTGCCGAAAAGTTCGCCCTATCGGTGTAATGTGCACGACGACCCTTCCGCAAGGGTCTTTTTGTTTATTATGCCATAGGGTATTATAATTTTGATTATGGGAGAGATCAAGTACTACAGCAAGGAAGGTTTGCAAAAACTTAAGGATGAATTGGAACACCTTACCAAGGTAGAGAGACCCAAAATTTCGCAGCAAATCGCCGAGGCGCGCGACAAGGGCGACCTTTCGGAAAACGCCGAATACGATGCGGCCAAAGAGGCGCAGGGACTGTGTGAGCTCAAGATTTCCAAATTGCAGGCCGAATTGGCCAACGCCCGTATTTTGGACGAATCGAAGATGGATACTTCGAAAGTGTTGTTGCTTTCGGTGGTTACCATCAAGAACCTCAAGAACAACTCCAAGATGCGTTATACCATTGTGCCTGAGAACGAAGCCGACCTCAAGGCGGGCAAGATTTCGGTGAGCTCGCCTATTGCCACGGCTCTGCTGGGCAAAAAGGTGGGGGATGTGGTGGACGTGACGGTGCCGGTAGGTGTCATTCCTTTTGAAATCGTTGAAATAACACGCTGAAATGAGCAGTATATTCTCTAAAATCGCCGCAGGCGAGATTCCCTGCTACAAGGCGGCCGAAGACAGCAAGCATTTGGCTTTCTTGGATATAGCCCCTGTTGCCAAAGGGCATGTGCTGGTAATTCCCAAAAAGGAAACGGATTATATCTTCGACTTGCCCGACAATGAGTTGGGCGAATTGATGAGTTTTGCCAAAAAGGTGGCGAAAGCTTTAATTAAGGTGTGCCCCGCGCCTAAAATCGGTATGTCGGTGATTGGTCTGGACGTGCCCCATGCGCACATTCATTTGGTGCCTATTCACGGCGTGGCCGACATAGACTTCGGCAAAGAAAAACTGCATCTTCCCGAAGAGGAGATGAAGGCGTTGGCCGATTCGATTTTCGCCGAGTTCCGCAAATTGTAGGATAGGGGAGCGCCGCTAAACGATGCGGTTGGGATGTTGGGCGAGAAACTCCGCCCAATTCGTTTTCTTCGACTTTACTTTCGTGGATTTCAATGTAGACGACCCGGGTGTGGAAAGCACTCGGGTTGTTTGTTTTAAGTCGTCGAGGCGGCAATGAATGCCGTGGCAGATAGCGGCGGCCATGGCATCGGTGGCATCCAGATATTTGGGCTGCTCCATGTGCAGACCCAACAGGCGGAACACCATGGCGCATACTTGCTCTTTCGAGGCCGAGCCCTTGCCCGTGAGAGATTGCTTTATCTTGAGAGGCGCATACTCAAATACTTTCACTCCAAGTGTCATACCTGTAGCTATCGCCACGCCCTGCGCTCTTCCCAACTTAATGAGCGACTGCACGTTCTTTCCGTAAAAAGGGGTTTCGATAGAAAGACAATCGGGATGATAGGTCTGCACGATG
The DNA here is from genome assembly GCA_947176325.1 of uncultured Bacteroidales bacterium. Lineage (GTDB taxonomy): Bacteria > Bacteroidota > Bacteroidia > Bacteroidales > P3 > Pullibacteroides. Next base: position 2,991 of record CAMWQD010000012.1, read on the forward strand.
CGGGTTACCTCCTGCTGTATCCTTTCCAAACGCAACAGAGGGTCGGCTTCCTGGGTCATATTCACCACCCCCATGTCGACAAAGGAGAATTTCTGCCCTTCGGCCTTGATGATGCCGTAGCCCATGATGCGGGTTCCGGGGTCTATACCCAATATGATTCTTTCCTTGCCGGGCATGCTGCGGATGTTACAAAATCAGCATGGCATCGCCGAAAGTAAGGAAGCGGTATTTCTTGTCCACGGCTTCCTTATAGGCCTGCATGATGAGGTCGTAGCCCCCGAAGGCGCATACGGACATGAAGAGCGAGGAAAGGGGCGCGTGGAAATTGCTTATCATACAGTTGGGTATGGTGAAGTCGTAGGGAGGAAAGATAAACTTGTTCGTCCAACCTGCATAGGGTTTGAGTTTGCCGGCAAAGGAAACCGAGCTTTCCACGGCTTTGAGCACCGAAGTGCCCACGGCGCAGATTTTCTTCTTGCCGTCTATGCCGCGGTTCACAATGTCGCAGGCTTCTTGCGTGATGTACATTTCTTCGGAATCCACACGGTGCTTGGTGAGGTCTTCCACGTCGATTTCGCGCACGTTGCCCAAACCGCAGTGTACGGTAATGGCGGCAGTGTCAATGCCTTTGATTTCCATGCGTTTCAGCAGGGTCTTGCTGAAATGCAGCCCGGCGGTGGGCGCCATCACCGCGCCTTCTTCCTGGGCAAAAACGGTCTGATAGTTTTCCGCGTCTTCGGGTTTCACCTCGCGTTTGGCCAGGATATGGTCGGGCAGAGGCGTCACACCGAGTTTGTAAATCAAGGCTTTGAAGTTCTCGTAGGGGCCGTCGTAGAGGAAACGGAGGGTACGGCCGCGCGAGGTGGTGTTGTCGATGACTTCGGCCACCAATTCGTCGTTTTCGCCGAAGTAGAGTTTGTTGCCGATACGAATCTTGCGGGCGGGATCCACATACACATCCCACAAAAGCGATTCGCGGTTGAGCTCGCGCAACAGGAAGACGGTGATCATGGCTCCTGTCTTCTCCTTTTCTCCCATGAGGCGGGCGGGGAACACGCGGGTGTTGTTCAAGATGAGCACATCGCCTTCCGAAAAATATTTCAGAATGTCTTTGAATACTTTATGTTCAATCTTCTGTTTCTTCCTGTCCACCACCATCAGCTTGCATTCGTCGCGGTTGGGACGGGGCTCAAGGGGAATGAGCGTGGAGGGAAGGTTGTAGTTGAATTGCGATAGTTTCATACCGTGGCAAAAATAAAAAGGCGCAAATATACGAATAAACCGAAAATCATCAATTTCCGTCCATCATACGGGGGGCGGCGAATGTAGGAGGCTCTACGTGCCTGAGATAACGGAGGTAGTTGATGAAGACGTCGGTGGGGTTGCGGGGGGCATCGGGTTGGGCTGCGAAGGTGGCATCGGGATGGCCGAAAAGTTTGGCGTCGTAGCCGTCGCCGCCGGAGGATAGGAAATTTTCCGTCACCACAATATAGGTCTCGTCGGGACGTATCTCGCTGCGGGTGCCGTCGGGTGCGATATAGAACGCCGTCTGGATTTTCCCGTCTTTCACCTCAATTTCCATATCATGATACTGCAACCAACCCGCCTTGCATTCCATGCCGTATTGCAGAAGTTGGAGCAAATCGCTTCCGCTGAATTCAAACGCACCCAATATTCCCCCGAAAGGCAGGATGTTGCCCGCTTGCAGGCGTGTGATGTTGCCTTCCGGCATCGTGGTGCGGATAGAACCCCAGTTGCATACGCCTATCACGGGTCTTACGCTGTCTTGGGTGAGCGTGCGGTAGCACCATGCGTAGGAACGCGTCACCAAAGTGCCCAAGAGGGTGAATCCGCTCGGAGCGATGGCTTCGTCGTTGCTTAGGAGGTGTGGGTTGTGGCAGACAATTTCGCCGAAACCGTATTCGGGATTTTCCAGATAGGAGGCAACCAAAGCCAGCATGGAGGAATCTTGTTCGGAAAGCGGAGTGAGCAGTTCGGCATCGAGAAAGCGGTGCGAGACTTTGCCTTTCGCATCGCGCGACACCTCGAAGCGCATCTGCGAGAACTTGCGTCCGTAGTTGCGGGCCTGCACCACGGGAATTCCGTTTCTCAAGCCGCAGACCGCCTTGTGCGAATGTCCGCTGAAAATGCCGTCTATGCCTTTCAACACGCTTACATCCTCCCACGTATTGCGGAATATCACTTCATCCCCGTCCATCAGAGTGCCTATATGGGTCAGGAGAATATACACGTCGGCGCTGTCGGTGAGTTGTTCGCGCACGCGGCGGGCACATTCCACGGGGTTTTCGAAATACAGATCCTTGACGATGGCGGGCATGGCCGTGGTTTTGGTTTCGGGGGTGGCCAGGCCGATGAAGGCAAGACGCAAGGGGGTGCCGTTCTTGAGCGTTTCATGCACGATGACGTAGGGAACCGCCCAGTCGGGGCGGGTCTGCGTCAAGGTGTCGAGAAAGATGTTCGCGCATAAGTAGCGGGTGGAACCCCAGTTCATGCGCTCCACCATGGCGGGGATGCCCCAATCGAATTCGTGGTTGCCGATAGCCGAATATTCTACGCCCAAGGTTTCGAAAAGTTCGGCGAGAGGTTGGCCGCCCGTGATGCGCGTGAAGTAGCCGCCGCTGTAATTGTCGCCGCCGGCCAGCACATGCATGTTGGGCGTGGTTTGCCGCCATTGCCCTATCGTGTATGCGAGGGCGGCGGCTCCGGGAATGTCGGAGGTCTGTTGGAAAGAACCGTGGAAATCGTTGAAACCGATAAGGGTGAGCGTGTCGCGGGTGGGCTTTACCTTGGCTTGCAGGGTAGGGAATGCGGCCAGCAAAGCACACGTCACCGCGCAGAGGAACACTGTTTTCTTTATCATCGCTTCGGGTGTTTTAAAATTTCGCGCCTAATTTCTTCATCACGTTCCAATATCCGGGAAACGACTTGTTCACCACATCGCGTTGTTGCAGGTTCACTTTGTCGTAGGCAATGGCCAGGGCCGAGAAGGCAAGCGCCATGCGGTGGTCTCCGTAGGTGCGGATGAGTTCGTTTTCGGGATGAAGTTGAGAGGGGAATATATGCAGTTCGTTTTCTTCGGCTTCCTCGCGCAATTCCACACGGGCGCCGATGCGTTCCAATTCGTTGCGCAGGGCAAGAATGCGGTCGGTTTCCTTGTATTTGAGCCCGAAAATGCCGTAAAGACGGGCTTCGATACCCAAAGCCGCACAACATACGGCCATAGTCTGCGCCAAGTCGGGATGATGCACGAAGTCGTATTCCTTGGGGCTTCTGTCTATCTCCGCATCCGCACGTTTGGTAAGAATCACACGGTCTTCGGCAAATTCGGTCTCCACACCGAGGTCTTCGAACCAATCGGCCAAAATGCGGTCGCCCTGCACGCTTTCTTCCGTAAGGAGGGGAAGTTCGATGCGTCCCTCCTGCGAAAGCGCCAGCAACGCATATATATAGGAGGCTGCGCTCCAGTCGGACTCGATCAAGACTTTTTCGGGCGCATGGGGACGGCCGTCCACGAAGATATTGTTGCTGTCGATGAAAATCACCTCCACGCCGCAGTTGCGCATCAGTTGGGCGGTCATCTGCACATAGGGCAACGAAACCTTGGTCTCTCCTCCCATTTCTATGTGCAGACCCTGCGGAAACAAAGGCGCGGCCAGCATCAGGGCCGACACGAACTGACTGCTTTGCCCGGCATCCACACATACCCTGCCGTCACTTTCCTGAATGGCCTGGGGATTGCCGGTGATTTGCAGAGGCGGGTAGCCTTCCTCTCCCAGATAGGTGATTTCCACGCCCATAGAACGGAGCGCATCCACAAGGGGGCCGATAGGACGCACCTTCATGCGTTCGTTGCTGGAAGTCAGCACCCAGTTTCCGGGTTTGAAAGCCAGCAAGGCTGTGAGAAACCGAATCACGGCACCGGCGTTGAAACAGTCCAGCACCACTTCGTCCTCGTCGTCCTCATCGTGATTGCGGATAACTTTCAACAGCTTCTGCATAAGGCGGGTATCATCGGAATCCGAAAGGTTCTCGATGTCGAAATCCTCTTCCGCCAAAAATTGCAGAATCAGATAACGGTTGCTGATGCTTTTCGAACTTGGCAAGGGGGCTTCGCCTTGCAGAATCCTGTGTTTGAAACTAAGCGTTATATCGTCCATTTTTCTTTGTATTATCGTGAAGCGTTTTTTCTATCACAAGGGGAAAGACGGCTTTGTCGAAGACGCATTTTCCCCAATCGGAAAGCAATACGGGATAGATTTTCCGTCCCTTGTTCTTCTTGTCGTTCACCATATAGTTGAGAAGGGCGGGAATGTCTTTTTCCGTATAGGTGAAGCTGCCGTAACGGGCGTTTATCAATCTCGCGAAACTCTCGAAGCGGGCGCGTGTGAAACCGCATTTGCGGCAGGAAAGATACAGTTCGCACACCATGCCGTGCGCTACCGCCTCGCCGTGGCTTATGGGGTGTTTCTTGCGCAGCGCCAAGGCTTCGAAAGCGTGTCCGAAGGTATGCCCGAAGTTGAGCGTCTTGCGGATGTTTTCTTCCTTGAAATCCTGTTGTGTGATGAGCGCCTTGTTTTTTATGGCGAAGAGCAGGGCTTCGTTCAGATATTCCGGATCGGTAAAGATTTTTTCGGCGCGTTGCACGGAAAAATCCGTTCGGCAGATGCACTGCATCTTCAGGATTTCGGCCATGCCCGAGAGCATTTCCCGTGCGGGAAGCGTTTTCAGGAAAACAGGGTCGACGAAAACGGCGCGGGGACGGTTGAAGCTGCCGAGAATGTTCTTGATTTCGCCGAGGTCGACGGCGGTTTTGCCGCCGGCCGATGCATCGGCCATGGCCAACAGTGTGGTGGGGATATTGATGAAGGGAAGGCCACGCTTGAAAAGCGAGGCGGCAAAACCGCCCATATCGCACAGCACGCCGCCGCCCAAGTTTATCACCAACGTCTTGCGGTCGAGTTTGTCGTCCGCCCATTGTTTCCAGAGCGGAAGCAGGGTTTCGATGTGCTTTTGGGCTTCGGTGGCGGGCAGGAAATAGCGTTTGCACCGCCGCAACGAAGGGCAGGCACGCAACAAGACGGGAAAGATTTTTTTTGCGGCGGCTTGCTCGCACAAAACCACGCAGGTTGCATCAGGCTCGGCGGCGAGATACCTCGCCACCTCGCCTTGCAGCTGCGAAAGGCTGCCTTCCCCGGCATATATCGTGCAATCTTGATCCTTTATCGTCTTCATTTTACCAAATGTGCGTGAATATGACGGGTTCCGTCCTCGTCCGGTTCTATCTCCACCTTCACAAAACGTTCAGGAAAAATGCTTTCCACAATTTCCGACCATTCCAAAAAACAATAGCATCCGCTTTCCAGATATTCGTCGGTGCCTATGTCCAAAGCCTCTTCCGCGTTTTTAAGACGATAGAAATCAAAATGATAAATAGGCCCGAAATCGGACTTGTATTCATTGACGAGCGAAAAGGTAGGGCTCACCACCCTGTCTTTCACTCCTAAGCATTGACAAAGCGATTGAATGAAAGTGGTTTTTCCCGCCCCCATAGGAGCGAAAAAGGCAAAGACACGCTCCTCCGGGAATTTTTCCAGAAGGAGCCGCGCAGACGGGGGCAGGTCTTCGGGTGTGGGCGCAAGTAAACTGCAAGTATCTGTGTCCATGTTATTTGGGTTGCAATACAGCATAGGGCACCATCATCTCCTCCATCGAAATGCCTCCGTGTTGGACGGTGTTTTTATAGTATGCCACGTATTGGTTGTAGTTGTTCGGGTATACAAAGAAATCATTTTGTTTGCAAAAAACAAAAGAAGAGGAAAGATTTGTCTTGGGCAGGAAGATTTCTTCGGGATTGCGTACCTCAAACACTTCCTTTGCATTATAGTCCAAAATCCGCCCCGATTTATAGCGGAGATTGGGGCTGGTCTCGCGGTCGCCCTTTATTCGCACAGGGTCGGAAATGCGAATGGAGCCGTGGTCGGTGGTGATGACTACCGTGGCTTTCTCGCCCGCCAGATTCCGTATCAAGTCCAAAAGCGGCGAATGTTCGAACCAAGACCCCACCAACGAGCGGTAGGCCGCGTCGTCGTAGGCCATTTCGCGCAGGAGCTCCACCTCGGTGCTGGCATGCGAGAACATATCCACAAAGTTGTAGATGATGACGTTGAGCGGAGTTTTCAGCATCTTGGGCAGGTAGTCGAGAATCTTGGTGCCGTAGGACTGGTTCAGCACCTTATAGTAGTTGAAAGGAATGTTCTTGCCGTGACGCTTGAGATATTCCTCCAACAATTCCTTTTCAAACTGATTCTTGTATTCGTCCGAGTCTTCGCCCACCCAATACTGCGGATATTTCCGCATGATTTCCAAGGGCATCAGGCCCGCAAAGAGACTGTTGCGCGCATATTGGGTCACCGAAGGCAGGATAGCCATATAGGTTTCTTCGCTCAACGTCTTGAGATAGGGCTGCATCTTTTGCTGAAGCACCCGCCAGTGGTCGTAGCGGAGATTGTCTATAAGGATAAAGAATACAGGGTTTTCGGCATCGAGAAGGGGAAAAAGTTTCTTTTGCAGAAGAAAGTGCGACATCTCGAAATCGTTGTCCGACCCTTTTTTCAGAAAGTCGCGGTAGTTCTGTTCCACGAATTTCCCGAAAAGCAGATTGGCTTCATCGCGCTGACTTTGCAGGGTTTCGCGTATGCTTCCGTCGTCGCTTGCGCTCAGTTCCATTTCCCAAAACACCAGCTTCCGATAGATGTTTTCCCATTCCTTATACGAAAGGTGCGGGGAAAGGCTTGCACTGATTTCGCGAAATTCCTGTTGGTAGGCCGAAGTGGATTTTTCGTTTTCCAAGCGTTTGGATTCCAAGAGCTTCTTAATGGAAAGCAAAATTTGGCCGGGGTTGACGGGTTTGAGCAGATAGTCGGAGATTTTGGAACCTATGGCCTCGTCCATAATCCGCTCCTCTTCGCTTTTTGTCACCATTACCACGGGCAGGGTAGGAAAGGCCTCCTTGATTTTGGAAAGCGTTTCCATGCCCGAAAGTCCCGGCATCTGTTCGTCCAAGAACACAATATCGGCAGGCTGTTTCTGCAAGGTTTCCACGGCATCCACCCCGTTGTTGAGGGTGAATACTTCGTAGCCTTTGGCTTGCAGAAACATAACGTGAGGTTTGAGCAAATCGATTTCATCATCGATCCAAAGAACACGTATGTCGGTCATAGGTGATATTTTTATTGGTCAAAGATACGATAAGCCGAGCGACAAAATCAAGTTTACTTGTTTTGTCCGAGGCGGAGTATCTTCGATAATTATCCAAAGATACGATAAATTCGTTATCTTCGCGTCCGCGCACAAGTGTAGTCTTGGTGCGGAGGTGTGTGGAGGAGGAAAATTTCGTAAAAAAGAGCGTAATGACAGACAGGATGAAACAATTTTGCCGGTGGTTGCTGTGCGTGGGAGTGGTTTTCTCTTTCTACGCCGGCAGGTCTTTTGCCTACGGGCAGATTTCCGACAAAGTGGACGTGTTGGTGATTGACCCCGGGCACGGCGGCAAGGACGCAGGCTGTGTGGGCAAGACGGCACGCGAAAAAGACGTGGCTTTGGCGGTGGCCAAGAAATTCGGGGCGTTGGTGAAGGAGAAATACCCCGATGTCACCGTGGTCTACACCCGTAGCGACGACCGTTTCATCGAATTGTGGAAACGGGGACAGATAGCCAACGACAACCATGCCGACCTCTTTGTTTCCATTCACTGCAATGCCGCCAAAAGCCCTTCGGCGCGGGGTGTGGAAACGTGGATTCGGGGTTCGCAGAAAAACGATGCCAATCTTATGGAGGTGCAACGCGAAAACGCGGTTGTTCTGCAAGAACAGAATCACGAACAAAACTACAGTCAATCGTGGATGGACGTGGTTTCGGCCACGGTGCAGCAAGATGCGGGTTTCGAAAACAGCGTCTATTTTTCGCAAGAGTTGCAGAAAGCCTATGGCGGAAAGATTCCTTCCTCGCCCAACAGAGGCATCAAGCAAGGCCCTTTCTATGTTCTATGGAAGTCGGCCCGTCCGTCGGTGCTTACCGAAATCGGTTTTTTGAGCAATCCGGAAGAAGAAAAATTCTTGAGTTCGGAAAAGGGGCAGTTGATTGTGGCGCAAAGCCTTCTGACGGCTTTCGGGAAATACAAACAACGTATCGACAGTCGTTTGGGTGACGCCAAATCCACCCCGGAAGAAGAATTTTTGCCTTCTCCGCATCAGGTGCTTTCACAGAATTCCGCACCGGCTCCCGCACAGAAGCCTATGGAACAGCCGGCTCCGAAAGCGCCGGCTCCAACTCCGGTGCAGGAACAGGCTCCGACCCCGACCCCACAGGCTTCACAAGCTCCTGTCATCACCTACAAAGTACAGATTGCCGCATCGGGCAACAAGTTGGAATTGAAAGCCTATAATTTCAAAGGATTGAACGATTTGAGCCTCGGCTACGATACATCGCGTCAACTCTATAAATACTACTACGGAAACACGTCTTCCTACGAACAAGTGCAGAAACTTGTGGAAGAAGCCAAACGGGCAGGCTATGAAAACGCCTTTGTGGCGGCTTTTGAAAACGATGTGAATATTCCCGTGCAGGAGGCTTTAGGCAAGCAGGAAGTTTCCGGCAAATAAATCCAACATCATGTCCAACGCAAGCAATATCAAGATTTCGAAAGAGTGGAAAGTGGGCATTGTCTCGATAGTCATTGTCCTGCTTTTTGTGTGGGTGGGTTTCTTCTTGGCGGGACGCAACCTGTTTACGAGCGAAAACACCTATTACGCCGTTTTCGAGAACACAGGCGGTGTCAATATCGCTTCGCCCGTTATGGTGAACGGCAAGAAAGTGGGGCGTGTGAGCACCCTCGATTTCGTTTCGGACACCGACTACCGCATCAAGATGGGCATCGGCATCAAGAAAAAATACAAGATACCCAAAGGTTCGGTGGCTTCGGTGGAATCCATGGGGCTTATGAGCGGTTCGGGCGTGGTGCTTTATTTGGGGAATGAAACGGAAATGTTGCCTTCGGGCGAATGGTTGGAAGGCCAGCAGAAACCCGATTTATTGGAAAGCCTGAGCCCGCTGAAAGACAGATTGGAAAGCATCCTCATCTCGGTAGACTCGGTAATGGGCAACATAAACAAGATTATGGGCGGTCAGACGGTGGAGGATTTGAGTTTTACGATTTCCTCGCTCAAGGCATCCATGGAAAATCTCTCGCAACTCACCGACCATGCCAACGAGATGTTGGCCAGCAACAAAGGCAAGGTGGGAGGCATTGTCGATAATCTGAACAAGGTGGCCCGCAATATGGAAAAGGTGAGCGATACCTTGGCGAATGCCGAACTCGGAGCCACTATCGCATCGCTGCATCAAACGCTTTTTTCGTTGCAGAGCGTGATGAACAAGGTGGAGGCGGGCGAAGGCAATTTGGGACAGTTGCTGCATAACGACACGCTCTATCAAAATCTGGAGAATTCCTCGCGCCAGCTTGAATTGCTCCTGCAGGATTTTCGCGAGCACCCCGACCGCTATATTCACATCTCGGTGTTTGGTAATAATAAGAAAAATAGAGAAAAGAAAAAATAACTTGATATGACAACCGAAGAATTTAAAAAAGCTTTGGTGGAGGGCATCCCCGATGTGCTGCCCCAGCCGAGAGCCTACGACAAGACGGTGAAC
>CAMWQD010000013.1 GCA_947176325.1 uncultured Bacteroidales bacterium
AATAAGTTTTCGTTTGCCTTATAAGGACTGGAAAAAACTATACGAAATCCACCGTCCTTACGATATTCTTGTTTATACCTCCGACCATACGTTTCAATATGCCTTCACGAACAAAAAATGGAAATCCGAACGTACTTGGATGTCGGAACTTTTCAGGATGATAGAGTATAACAAGTAATCCGATTAGCGTATCCCTGCTATTTCCTCTTCTATCCTGCCGTAGAGGTTGCGCGAAACGGGCACCAACGGCAGGCGCAGGGAGTTTTCGCAGAAGCCTTGGATATGCAGGGCGGCTTTCACACCGGCGGGATTGCCTTCTTCGAAGAGCAAGCGGATGGCTCCCGCAATCTTATAGTGAATCTCCCGGGCCTTTTCCATTTCGCCCGCATGTACGGCACGGGTGAGAGCCACCATTTGCCGGGGAAAGACATTGGCCGTGGTGCTGATAACGCCGTCGGCACCCAAGGCCATTAAAGGCAGGGTAAGTGAATCGTCGCCCGACAGAACGGCGAAATCCGCCGGCCTTCCGCCTAAGATTTTCCCGATATTCGCCAGATTTCCGGAAGCTTCCTTCACCGCCGCCACATTCTTTACCTCGCGGGCAAGACGCAGAATGGTGTCGGGTTCCACATTCACCCCGCAACGCGAGGGAATATTATAGATGATGACAGGTTTGGGACTGTTCTCGGCTATGGTCTTATAGTGCTGATACAAACCTTCTTGACAAGGCTTGTTATAATAGGGTGTCACCGAAAGCACATACGAAAAGGCCGTGAGGTCGGTCTTCTGCAACTGTTCCACCACCGAGGCCGTATTGTTGCCGCCTATGCCCATAACCAACGGCACCCGTCCGTCCGTATAGTTCACCAAAGCCTCACATACTTTCCGCTTCTCGTCGGCCGACAATACGGGCGACTCTCCGGTGGTTCCCATCGCGACCAGAAAATCCACCCCGCCGGAAAGGTTATATTCGACAATCTTTTTCAAAGCCGCATAATCGACTTCTCCCGTGGGAGTAAAGGGGGTCACCAAGGCGGTTCCCACTCCGCTTATCTTATCTTTCAGCAACATAGTACACATCTTTTAGGGTCGGGCGGTCTCTGCCTTTTTCGCCGTAGTCTGCGAAATAACAGGCAGATAGGTTTGCAAGGTGCGGGTGAAGGACTCCACAAACGAGCCCTTGTCCTGCGGCGCCAGAATGAAATCATGCGCCCGTTCACCCCATTTCCCTCCCTTTCCTATCTTCACTTTCGCCCGTATCATGGACGAAACGGCCGCGTCCAAACCATGATATTCCCGGCTGTAGTCCACAAAAAAGTCGTATTTACGGGAAAAGTAATCGGCCGCAAATCCGGTTTTTCCTTTTTTGGGCATCCCGCAAAAATCCAAATCATTCTTACCGAGCATCCCGGTCTCGAAAGGCGAGGACAAGGAAGGTGCCTCGGTCTGTCCCTCTCCGTTTTCCGGCATGGAAACCAAAATCCGGATTTGCCCGAAACGGGGAGCGAGTTCCTGCAACAACACCTGCAGGCGCTTCCATTCGGCTTCGCCTTCGTAGGCATAATACACCGCCGTGGACTGCGCATCCCGCACACCCAAATCGCGGTCGGAACGCCCGCGCATAAGGTTCTTTCTAAATTTCCGCCGCCAACAGGCCGCTTTTACCGCTTTTAACATACTTGTGAATGAGAGGTAAAAATACAACAAATGATTACCTTTGCAAAATTACAAGTAAAATCAAACTATGGAAGTCTTTCGTTTGGATTTCGGTTTCGGCCTGCAAGCGGGAAAGATGCTTGCCGAAGTAGTCGAAGGTAATTTTCCCGAAGCGCTCCTGCCGCTTAAAGAAAAGATAGAGCAGGCCAACAAGAACCTGTTGGAAGGCACCGCCCCGGGAAGCGACTTTTTGGGCTGGGTCAACCTGCCGGCCGAAATCACGGACGCAAGTTTGCAGGAGATTCTCGCCAAGGCCGAGGAATTCCGCGCCAAATCGCAAGTATTCGTATGCGTGGGCATAGGCGGTTCCTATTTGGGAACGCGCGCGGTGCTCGAAGCGCTCAAACCTCAGCTTTCGGCCGCCAAGAAAGGCTATCCCACGGTGATTTACGCCGGGCATCACCTCAGCGAGGACTATACCCACGAATTGCTTGAACTCTTAGACAACACCGATTATACCCTCTGCGTGATTTCCAAATCGGGCACCACCACCGAACCCGCCGTCGCCTTCAGGCTTCTGCGCGCCCACATGGAAAAGAAATACGGCAAGGGGGAGGCGCGCAAACGTATCGTGGCCATTACCGACAAGGCCAAAGGCGCGCTCAAGACCTTGGCCGACGAGGAGGGCTACACCACCTATGTGGTTCCCGACAATGTGGGAGGGCGTTATTCGGTGCTTACGCCTGTGGGGCTCTTCCCCTTGGCGGTGGCGGGCGTGAACATCACCGATTTGGTGGCGGGCGCCAAAGACAAATGCCGCAAGCTCACTTCCGCCCAAATCGACTGGACCCGGCATTCGGGAGCCCAATACGCGCTCTATCGTCAATATCTCTATAGCGTGGAAGGCAAGAAAGTGGAACTTATGGTGAACTTCGACCCGCGTTTCTTCTATCTGAGCGAATGGTGGAAGCAACTCTACGGCGAGAGCGAAGGCAAACAGCACAAGGGTTTGTTCCCGTCCAGCGCGGGCTTCACCACCGACCTCCATTCTCTGGGGCAATATATCCAGGACGGGGAACGTCTGTTTCTGGAAACCGTGCTCAGCCTCGACAACTGCGACAAACACGTGGAAATCCCTTCGGACGAAAGCAATCTGGACGGCATGAATTTTGTGGCGGGAAAACGGCTTTCGTATGTCAACGCCAAGGCCGAGGAAGGCACCTGTCTGGCGCATTCCGAGGAAGGCGGCGTGCCGGTGCTGCGCATTCAGCTTTCCCAACTCAACGAATACGCTATCGGACAGCTTATCTATTTCTTTGAATATGCCTGCGGCTTGAGCGGCTACGCGATGGATGTCAATCCTTTCGATCAACCGGGCGTGGAAGCCTACAAGAAAAACATGTTCCGCTTGTTGGGGAAATAAAACCTACCGTAGCACGGAAACCGTGCCGCGGCGGGTCCACTCGAACTGTTCGTAGGTTTCCCTGAATACATAGACATACACTCCGGGCGGCACCCATTGTCCCTTGAAACGGCCGTCCCAACCCTGCGAGAACTCGTGGGTGGAATAGAGCATCTCCCCGCTCCGGTTGAACACGGCGAAATAGTATTGGCGGGCGGTGTCTTCCACGCCTATGGGCCCGAAAGTCTTGGTGTGACCGTTAGGAACAAAACCGCTTGCAAAATAGACACGGTTGCAGTTCTCCACCCTGATGTCGGCTTCTATACGGGTCTTGCAATCGCCCGACGCCCCCACCGATAAATCGCAATAGGCACGAAAATCGGTTTTGGGTATCAATTCGATATAGGTTGTGGTGTCGCGGGTGAACCAACGGAAATGGTCGGCCATGTCCGAAAGCACTTCTATCCGCACTTTCCTGCCCAAACAAACGCTGTCGCTGAGTTCGTTGTCCACATATACCCGCAACTCGCCGTCGGGAGAGGCTATCATGCCTATTTCCTTGCTTTGCTTGCCGCGGCAGTTATAGCGGTCGGTGGCCGTTACCTGTATCACGGTGTCGTGATAAACGGGAAAACGGTTCACACTGCCTCCCGTATGTCCGTTCCAGAGAATATCCCTGCCGTTCTCCACCCGCAACTCTATGGTGGAGCCTTCGCAGATACCGTCGGGGCCGACTACGGAAAACTGTGCGGAGTCGAACACCTTCACCCACGAAGAATCCTCGGCATAGCAAAGATTTTTATAGCCCAGCTCGACAATGGGATAGTCGGAAAGCAGGAATGGATAGTAGGTGGTCTTGGGGGGACGGATATTGATGTATTGCGTGGTGCCGCCCGTGCTCCATGCCCAGTGGCGGCCCTGCCCTTCGGTGCCTATCGTGGCCTCCATGCCGTAGCAGACCGTATCGGGTATCACCGTATAGGTGGCGGGAACGGGACGGGTGCCCACATAAACATCTATGGTATCACGCCCGATTTCATTGCCTTGGTCGGTAACCACCACATACAGGCCGTGCCGGCCTTCCTTGGCGTAGTAGAGGTTATAGTCGGGCGTGGTCTGATTTTCCAGAAAAGGCGTTCCGCCCTCCACGTCCCACCAACTGTAACGCATTTCGGTGCCTGTGCCGTAGCGGGTATGCTCGGCCGTCACAAGACAGTTTTCACCCACGCAGACCACCAAGGATTCGTAGCGGTGTCCTTCGTACACGATATTGACCCTCGAAGCGGCTTTTGCCCCGTTCTTGCGCTGCCCCTCGGAAAACTTTTCGGGAAAAGCCTTGCGGAACCAGTCCGGTTCAGACGGAGCCTTGGCCGCGGCTTGAAACGTATTCAGGCCGAAAGCCGACAAAAACAGCAGGAGTCCCGTTCTGCGAAGGAGCTTTCTCATATCAGCTGTTCTTGAGTTTATCGAATACGCCCTTGCCGAGATGTCCGCGCACATAATCGACGGTAACCCGGTAGCGGTCTATGTCTTGGGAAGGCATCTCATACATCAGGTCATTCATCACCACCTCCATGATACTGCGCAGACCGCGTGCGCCCAACTTGAACTCCAACGCCTTGTCCACCACCAGTTCGTACACTTCCGGATCGAACTCCAGCTCCACCCCGTCCATTGCGAAGAGTTGCTTGTATTGGCGCACCAATGCGTTCTTGGGCTCGGTGAGAATGTTCAGAAGGGTCTTGCGGTCCAGATTGTCCAGATGCGCGATGACGGGAATACGTCCCACCAACTCGGGAATCAGGCCGTAGGCCCGTAGATCCTGCGGGGACACATATTGCAGAAGCGCGTCGTCCTGCAAATCCACGGGACGATCCTCGCTCTTGCGGTATCCCACCGTTTTGAGATGCAGACGCGAGGCAATCTGCCGTTCTATGCCGTCGAACGAGCCGCCCACGATAAAGAGGATGTTGCGGGTATTCACGGTCACCATATCGGCGTTGGGGTGCTTGCGGCCACCTTTGGGGGGCACCAACGATTCGGTTCCTTCCAAAAGCTTGAGCAGGGCCTGTTGCACGCCCTCTCCCGACACATCGCGCGTAATGGAAGGATTGCTCGACTTGCGGGCGATCTTGTCGATTTCGTCGATGAAGACAATGCCTCTTTCGGCCTGCTGCACATCGTAGTCGGCCGCCTGCAACAGACGGCTCAATATGGTTTCCACGTCCTCGCCCACATATCCCGCCTCGGTGAGCACGGTGGCGTCGGCGATGCAGAAAGGCACCTTGAGCAGACGGGCGATGCTGCGTGCCAACAATGTCTTGCCCGTGCCGGTGGGCCCCACCATAACGATGTTCGATTTCTCGATTTCGGTATCCACGCCGTCCTTATGCAGGGAAAGATAGTTGAGCCGTTTGTAGTGGTTATAGACCGCCACCGAAAGAATCCGCTTGGCATCGTCCTGCCCTATCACATAGTCGTCCAAAAACGCCTTGATTTCCTGCGGCTTCTTGAGAGGAAGCGCCTCGGGAGCGTTCTGCGCCTGCAACTGTTTCTTGAGATCTTCGAAATACCCGTGGGCGAGATTCTCGCAGCTCATGCACAGGCAAGCCCCGTCGGGAGCCTGCACGGCAGGTTCGTAAGGGCCTATTTCCTTTCCGCAGAAAGAGCAGACCGGCCGTCCCTTACGGGAAGCTTTCTCGCGCGAAGGCGTGCCCTTTTTAGGTGTATCGTCGTTTTTCTTCTTGTCCATAATAAGCCCGCGAATATACGGAATTTACACGTAAAATCAGGAACGTCTCCGCAGGGCGCCCTTCAGTTCGGGTTCCGCCTTCAGCGCCACCAAGAGGAAACCTATGCAGACCACGCCGCCGTAAACGAGCTTGAGCGCCCGGCACGGCCAGGAAATCCACAGGGAGGGCAGACACAACACCACCGCCGAAAGCAGATAGAGGAAAATACGTTTGACGGGATAAGGCACAGGATAGCATTTCTGTCCCCACAGATACGAAATCACGCTCAGCACGACATAGCAGGCAAGCACCGTCCAGGCCGCGCCGTGATAGCCGAAATGCGGAATGAGCAGGCAGTTCAGACCGATGGTCACCGCCGCGCCCACCAACGACACATACATGCCCACATAGGTTTTGTCGCTGATCTTATACCATACCGAAAGGTTGAAGAACACCCCAAGGAAAAGATTGGCCATCAAAAGAATAGGAACGATATCCGCCCCTTGACGGTAGTCGGCGCCGATAAAATACATGAGCTGATCCAGAAACAGCACGCACACCAGATAAATGAACGTACAGGTTATCACGAAGTAACGCATCACCTTGGCGTAGGTGACCGGTGCATCGTTGCTGTCCATCTGCTTGAAGAAAAAAGGTTCGGCCGCATAGCGGAACGCCTGCACGAACAGGGTCATCACAATCGACAGCTTATAGCATGCGCCGTAGATGCCCAACTGCTCCATGGCCGTGGAAGGGTCGGGCGTGAGGTATTTGAGCAAGATACGGTCGAGGGTGCCGTTGATGATACCGGCCAGGCCCCATATCATGACGGGCAAGGTATAAAGCATCATTTCCCTCCACATTTTGGTGGAGAATGTCAGACGCAGATAGCGCCATTGCGGCATGAGGCAGAGGAAGGTGAACAAGCTGGCGATAAGGTTGGATATGAAGATGTAGCCCACGCCCATTTCGGGATTGTAGATCCATGTGAGCCAGGAGGCGGGATGCGCGGCTATCCACTTGGGGCAAAATACGATGAAGAAAAGGTTGAAGAAGATGTTGACGCAGATGTTGAGCGATTTGAGGAGGGCGAACCGCCCCGCCTTGTTCTGCTCGCGCAACAGGCAGAACGGAATGGAAGCCATCACGTCGCACGAAAGGATGATGCCGAACCAGGCGATATAGCGCCCCGCATTGTCGTAGCCCATGCGCATGCCTATATCGTTGCGGAACAGGAGCGCGCAGCACAGGAATACCGCCGTGGTGGCGGCAATCGACCATACGGAAGTGCTGTAGACTTTCGGGTCTTGCTTGTATTTCTGCATGAAACGGAAAAAAGTGGTCTCCATGCCGTAGGTAAGCAACACCAGCAGCAAGGCCACATAGGCGTAGAGCTCGGTGACGATGCCGTATTCGCCGGGCGCGAATGTGTAGGTGTAGAGCGGCACCCACAGAAAGTTCAGAAACCGCCCCACAATCGAGGGAAGCCCGTAAATCACCGTTTGTTTGGCTAAACTTTTAAGTTGCATTTCGCTTGTTTTTGAACGCCGTCCCTCTATTCGTAAAGCACCGCCAGCACCACGTCGCCCACGGTCTTGAGCGTGGAAGCGGAAAGGTTTTCCATCTTATCGCCCACGGTATGCCAATGCGGAAAGAATCCCGTGCCCGAAAGATTGTCGTAGTGCACAATGTCGATAGTGGGAATGCCCAGAATGCGGTTGATGAAGAGGTGATCGTCGATAAGGCCGCCCGTGTTGCGGCTCTGAAAGACATGCCCCTGCCCCATGAGGGCGGCTTTGCCCCACACTTTCCGCATCACGTCCGGAGCGTAGTACATGGAAGTGGCCTCCATGGTGAAACACGGCTCCTGCGTACCCACCATGTCGAGCAGAATGCCGAACCATGCCGAATAGCCCGGAATATGCGGGTTTTCCGCCCAATACTGCGAGCCCAGACACCATGTGTATTCGTCTCCGCGCGCATCGGGAGCCCAACGGGGCTTTCCCGAGTCTTCCAAATCGAAGAGAACGATGTCGACCCCCACAGGCGCGGGGTTCTGCTGCATCACGCGGGCGACTTCGAGCAGCACCGCCGTGCCGCTCGCCCCGTCGTTGGCGCCTTCGATAGGGGTCTTGTGAAAATCGGAATCGGGGTCGTTGTCGGCGTAGGGACGCGAATCCCAATGGGCGCACAACAACACCCTCTTGGGGTTTTCGGGTTGGAAGGAGGCGATGATGTTCCGCCCCCTCAGACTTTCGCCGTCCCAACGTTTGGCCGTGAATTCCTGCACACTTGCCTGTGCGCCGTAGCTTTCCAGACGGGAAAGCAGCCAATCCGCGCAGGCTTTCTGCGCACGGGAATTGGGAATCCTCGGCCCGAAATCCGTCTGCGCCTTCACGAAGGCCCAAAGCGAATCGGCCTGACAGACAGGTATGCCGGCGGTCTGCGACGAAGGGGCTTGTTCCGTAGCGGCGGGAACGGTCTTGCGTTGACATCCCGTCCATATCGCCACTCCGAGAACAAGCGGCAATAGGCCGCCGATACAGGATTTGAGTTGCATGATGCCCGAAGAATTTAGAATTGTGCCAAAAAGCGTTTGTCGTTTTCGGAGAACAGGCGCAGGTCGTTGACCCTGTAGAGCAGGTTGGCGATACGTTCCACGCCCATGCCGAAGGCGAAACCGCTGTATTCTTCCGGATTGATATTGCAGTTTTTGAGCACGTTGGGATCCACCATACCGCAGCCCAAAATCTCCACCCAACCCGTGCCCTTACACAGAGCGCAGCCTTTTCCTCCGCAGATGCTGCAGGCGATGTCCATTTCGGCCGAAGGCTCGGTGAAAGGGAAATACGAGGGACGCAGACGAATCCGGGTGTCGTTGCCGAACATTTCCTTGGCGAAATAGAGCAACACTTCGCGCAAATCGGCATAAGACACGCCCTTGTCCACATACAATCCCTCCACTTGGTGGAAGAAGCAGTGGGCACGCGCCGAAACCGCCTCGTTGCGGTAGACACGGCCGGGGCAGAGCGTGCGGATAGGAAGCTTGCGGCTGTTCATGGCGCGGATCTGCACCGATGAAGTATGCGTGCGCAACGCCACATCGTCCACACCGCCGTTTTTCTCCACGAAGAAAGTGTCCTGCATATCGCGCGCCGGGTGTTCGGGAGAGAAGTTAAGCGCGGTGAAAAGATGCCAGTCGTCCTCGATTTCAGGGCCGTCGGAAATGTCGAAACCTATCTTCCCGAAAATGCGGTAGATTTCTTCCCTCACCAACGAAAGCGGGTGCCGATGTCCGATTTCGTCCTCCACGGGACGGGTGAGGTCGAATGCATCCGCCTCCGCATTCCGCGCACTCTGTTCGAGCCCTTCCTTGGCTTTGAGAAGAGACTCCTGCACGGCATTCTTGAGTTGGTTGAGCGATTGGCCGATTTCTTTCTTCAATTCGGGCTCCACGGTCTTGAACGCTTCGAAAAGCGCATTCATCTCGCCCTTTTTCCCCAACAGACGGATACGATATTTCTCCGCCTCTTCCTCCGAAGCCAGCTTAATCTTGCGGGCTTCGTCCAGAAGTCTGTCTATTTTTTCTTTCAGTTGCATATCGATTACAGCAAAGTAACGGTCATGGGAATGTCTTGCAAAGGACGGTCGTTGGCATCGGTTTCCTGTGCGGAGATAAGGTCGATTACCTCCAAACCGCTCACCACTTCGCCGAATACCGTATAGGCTCCGTCCAAATGCGGAGTGCCGCCCACGGTCGTGTAGACCGCTTCCTGGTCGGGCGAAATGGGCATACCGTAGCGGGTGCGGATCAAGTTGATTTCTTCGGGGGTGTAGACCCTACCCTGCACGATATAGAACTGACTGGCGGAAGACTCCCTTTGGGGATTCACCTGGTCGCCCATGCGCGCGGCGCAGAGCGCACCCTTCTTGTGCAGAAGGCCGGGGATGATTTCGGCGGGAACGGTATAGCCCAAATCACCGCCTCCCAATACCTCGCCCGCCTGGGCGCGTTTGGACTGCGGGTCGCCGCCCTGAATCATAAAGTTTTTGATGACACGATGAAAAAGCGTGCTGTCCAGCATCTGTGTCTTTACCAATTTGATGAAATTGTCGCGGTGCAACGGCGTCTCGTTGTAGAGTTTCACCACAATCTCCCCGTAGGGAGTCCGAATGGCCACCTTTTGTTCGGTCGGCTCCTGCGACGGAATGTAGTCGTACGCGCTTTGTGCATTCATTTTATTGAAATTCAAAGTTAAAGCCAAGGCAAAAGCCAAGACATAGGATAAATGCTTCATAGCTTCTTAAATTTTAACCTGCAAATATACGGAATGGCTTTCTAAAAACCATTAGGAAAACAAGCTCCGCAAAACTTCCAAAGAGTGAAATTCGCCGGAAATGCCCGCCTGCAGACGGCAATAATCCGAAAGCGTCTGCAACAGACCTATGCGTTGTTCGCGCGTAAAGGAACCTTCGGCGGTATTTTCCCGCCTCGCGCGGAGCAAGGTCTGCAAGTCGGACACTCTCTGCCCCGCGATGAATTCCTGATACAAAGGTCTTTCGTCCGAGAACGCCCCCTCCCTCAAATCGAAGAACGCATAAGGGGAATCCTTTTCCATATGGGGCGACACCCCCAGCAGCGAGGCGATTTCCAAAAGAAAGAAAAGGTGAAAATCGGCAAAGCCTTTCTCTTGGGCATCGAAATCCTGCAAAGCCTTCCACAGCCACGAAAAAAAGCGGGCATCGGGTTCGGAACGGGTGATGCAGCGGCTCAACACCTCGGCCATGAAAAACGCCATGCTGTTCTTGCGTACATCATCGTATAGACTGCGGTATGTATAGGCCTGACGTATATCCATGAGATAGGCCAAGGCATCCTCGGCGGAGGGTTTGCGTTCGTAGGAAAATTCAATTTGGGAGAGGGGAAAGAAAAACGAAGCGCGCACCTTGCCGCCCGCCTTGCGCGGCATCCGCACGATAAAGCCCCGCATACCGTCTTCTTCCGTATAGATATTCACAATCCGCCGGCTGTCGCCGTATGGCAACGAACGGGTCACCACCCCCCTGCCCGAAACCCTCATCGCACGTAAAAGATTTTGCAGACCACCCTTTCGGACTTATCGTCTCCGGCCGCATACACGAACAGAACGCCGCTATCGGGCTTCTTCCCCTGCATGCTGTAGCCGTTCCACGAAAGTTGCCCGCCCGTGGCCTTGGCCTGATAAATCAAATTGCCCTTGGCATCGGTAATCTTCACCAAGGCATTGTTAGGCAACCCCTTGATACTGATAAGCCCCTCGTAGCCGGGACGCACGGGATTGGGATAGGCCTTCACCTCCTTCTTGTCGAAATCCTTTGTGTAGGTGGCCGTGCCGCGATAGGAAATCAAACCTATCTCATTCGAAATGAAAAGTTCGCCGGTTTGGTTGTCGATAGCCAGATTGCTCACCGAATTCGAAAGCAAGGGGGAGTTGTCGGTGGTGAAATGTTCCAGTTCCTCCATGCCGTCCGAAGACACTAAATACAAACCATTCTCACTCGTTCCCAACCATTTGCGGTTAGCTCCGTCTACCGCGATGGCCGTCACCTGATCGTCTTTGAGAAGTTCCATCAGATAGCCGTCTACGGGCACCTTTATGGTTTTTACGGGCACCGACGTATATCCGCCACGCGGAGATTCGAACATGCGGGCATGCTGGTCGATAATCTTCACGCCTCTGTCGGTGCCGAACCAAAGATGTCCGAGCTGGTCTTCGACAATACACCATACACGGGCGGTCTCCAAATCATTTCCATAATTCATATCCACCGACAAACCCTTTATCGAGTTTCCGTCGGTTTCGAACACAGCCACATCCGAATGATTGAAGGTCACCCACTTGTGCTGCCAATAGTCCACCAACAAATCGCCCACCCGCGACACATCATAGCCCATGGTGCGGAGGTCGTAGGAATTCCAGTCCCCGTTGCGGTGCAGCACATGCAAGGACTTATCCGCCAGATTATTCAAAATCCACAAATCGCCCGAAGCGTCGAAGCCCAAACCCGTCAGTCGGCAGTCATTATGATCCGAACTGTTCCATTCCAAAGGCGAATTGTCGGGATTATAGAGCGTGTAGGAATCCGGCTCCAACTTCACGAGACCATTTATTGCGGTAGCCACGTAAAAACGGGAAGACATCCGAGGATCTTCCACCGCAAAAGCCGCCGAAAACACCGGCATGGGAGGGGCATAACTACCTGCATGATAGGTTCTCCATATATCATTCTGCAAATATGAGAACAGAAACTGTTTTCCTACGGGAGCGTAAATCTGCGTATAACCGCCGTAGCAGGCCAACACTTTGTCGTTGGAGCAGTTTATGGAATAAGGTGCGTCGAAAAGAGGTGCACTCCGCCAATAATAGATATCCTCTATTCCGTTCTTCTGCATATTTATCCGGATAAACGCTCCGGCCGTACCTGTCCACAATTTACCCTCCTCGTCCACCATCGCCGCCAATGGCGTGTATAGGTTCAGCCCGTCGGTGGAATACATACGCGTGGAAGTATCCGTCCATACCTCCACCCACCGGTTCCCCGAAAGCGTGTCATGCCATCCCAAAAACAAACGCTCACTGTCGGCATCCACAAAAAGCAAACGCGCGTTCTCTGCGGAAAAGGACAGAGGCCTCCAGCCCGACTGCGCATCCCCCCACAGCAAACCTCCGTTGTATTCTATCATCACCCTGCCCCACAAGGGTTTCAGCGCAAGCAGGTTTCCGTCCATACAGGTATCGGTTTGCCAAACCGAATAATCGTTGAGATTGGGTGCGTTGACGGGCGCGGTCTTGAGGCACGATTCCAACAGGAGATAAAAACGATTCTGACACGTCAGCACTCCCAGCAC
>CAMWQD010000014.1 GCA_947176325.1 uncultured Bacteroidales bacterium
GCCGGAGCCTCAACGGGCTTCGCTTGCGACACAGGCGACGGCTTCGGAGCCGCCTCAGGCAACTCCCCCACGCCTGCGCCACGGGCCTCCCCACCCTTCGCCTGCAAAGCCTCGGCCTTAAAAATCTTCACCATCTGCAACAACAGAATCTCCACCAACAAACGCTTGTGGTTGCTGTTGCGATACTGCAAATCGCACTGATTGCCATATTCCAGAGCCGAAAGCAACTGCCCTAACGAACAAGCCGCGCTCTGCTCCTTATAACGTTGCCGCAAACGGGGCGAACTCTCCACAAGCACTTCGGTCTGCGTTTCCTTCATCATCAACAACGAGCGCAGATGCCGGCTCAATCCCCCCACAAACGTCTGTCCGTCAAAACCATTCTCCAACACCTGATTAAACAGGTTCAGCGCCCCCGGCACATTGCCCTGCAGGAAATGGCCGAACATCTCGAAATAGGTTTCGTAATCGAGGATGTTGAGCATGGAAATGGTCTGCTTGTAGGTGATGCTGTTGCCCGAAAAGCTCACAATCTGATCGAACATCGACAAGGCGTCGCGCAGACCGCCGTCGGCTTTCTGCGCCACCACGCGCAACGCTTCTTCCTCGAATGCGATATTCTCTTTCTCGCATATATTCTTGAGGTGTTCCACCATATCGTCTATGGTGATGCGCTTGAAATCGAAAATCTGACAGCGGCTCAGAATGGTGGGGATAATCTTGTTCTTCTCGGTGGTGGCGAGAATGAATTTGGCATAGGCGGGCGGTTCTTCGAGCGTTTTGAGGAAAGCGTTGAAGGCCTCGGAAGTGAGCATATGCACTTCGTCGATGATATACACCTTATACTTACCCACTTGCGGCGGAATCCGCACTTGCTCCACCAAGGCGCGCATGGCCTCCACGTTGCGGTTGGAAGCTGCGTCCAGTTCGTAGATATTTTGGGAGGCGTTGTGAAGGAAACCCTTGCAGGAATCGCATTCGCCGCAGGGTTCCATATCGGGGCCGGGGTTGGTGCAGTTGATGGTGCGTGCCAAGATACGGGCGCAGGTGGTCTTGCCCACACCCCGGGGGCCGCAAAACAGAAACGATTGCGCCAGATGCCCGTTGCGTATCGAGTTCTTGAGCGTTTCGGTAATGGCTTTCTGTCCGATAACCGTGCCGAAAGTGTCGGGGCGGTACTTACGTGCCGATACCACAAAGTCTTCCATAATTCCTTATATTTTCAAAACCTGCCAAAGTACGAAAAAAAAGTTACTTTTACCTCAAATTTCCGACTTATGATCCGGGTGGACGACATTCGCAAAACATACGAGAACCTGCAAGTGCTCAAAGGCATCGACCTGCATATAGACAAAGGCACGGTGGCGAGCATCGTGGGGGCTTCGGGCGCGGGGAAAACCACGCTTCTACAGATTATGGGAAGTTTGGAAAGACCCGACAGCGGCAAGGTCTTTATAGACGGAGTGGATATTTTTTCGCTCAAGGCGAAGGAGTTGGCTCGTTTCCGCAACAAGGAAATCGGGTTTATCTTTCAGTTTCATCATCTTCTGCCCGAATTTACGGCCTTGGAGAATGTGATGATTCCGGCCCTGATTGCCAAGTGCCCCAAAGGACAGGCGCGCAAGAAAGCGACGGAGCTTTTGGATTTCTTGGGATTGGCCGACCGCAGGGAACACAAGCCCGGCGAACTGTCGGGAGGCGAACAGCAAAGGGTGGCCGTGGCGCGGGCGTTGGTGAACAACCCCAAAGTGATTTTCGCCGACGAGCCCTCGGGCAACCTCGACACCGAAAATGCGCTCGCCCTTCACAATCTCTTCTTCGATTTGCGAAAGGAATTCGGCCAGACCTTCGTTATCGTGACGCATAACCCCGACCTGGCCGCCGATTCCGACCGCACCATCCGCATGAAGGACGGCAGCATCGTCGATGCTATGCGTTGATTTTATACTGCTTTTCGTAGTATTTCTGATAGTCTCCCGAGGTGACGTTGCGCAGCCATTCCTCGTGGTTCAGATACCAGTCTACGGTAAGTTCCATACCCTGTTCGAAGGTTACGGAGGGTTTCCAGCCCAATTCATTCACCAATTTCGATGAATCGATGGCGTAACGCAAATCGTGGCCGGCGCGGTCTTGCACATAGGTGATGAGCTTCTCGGCTTCGCCCTCGGGGCGTCCCAACTTCCTGTCTACAATCGAACACAGGAGTTTCACCAAAAAGATATTTTGCTTTTCGTTGTGACCGCCCACGTTATAGGTTTCCCCTTTCCTGCCCTTATGGAAAATGAGGTCGATGGCCGAAACATGGTCTTCCACAAAGAGCCAGTCGCGCACATTCTCGCCCTTGCCGTAGATAGGAAGCGGTTTGTGGTTCCGTATGTTGTTGATGACAAGGGGAATGAGTTTTTCGGGGAATTGATAGCCGCCGTAGTTGTTGGAGCAGTTGGAAATCACCACGGGCAGGCCGTAGGTGTGGAAGTAGGCGCGCACCAAGTGGTCGGACGAGGCTTTGGAAGCCGAATAGGGGCTGCGCGGATCGTAGCGCGTGGTTTCGGAGAAGAAGCCGTCTTTGCCCAGAGAGCCGTATACTTCGTCGGTGCTGACATGATAGAACAGCTTGCCGTCGAAATTGTCTTTCCATGCGGCGCGGGCGGCGTTGAGCAGGGTGACGGTGCCCACGATATTGGTGCGTATGAACTCCATGGGATTGGATATCGAACGGTCTACATGCGATTCGGCGGCCAAGTGTATCACGCCGTCGAAACGGTATTTCTCAAAGAGTTCCGCCACGCGTTTTTCGTCCACGATATCGCCCTTCTCGAAAACATAATTGGGGGCGTTCTCCACATCCTTGAGGTTTTCCAGATTGCCGGCGTAGGTGAGTTTATCGAGATTCACCACGCGGGTGTCGGGATATTTCTTCACCCAATGACGCACCAAATGCGAACCGATGAATCCGGCTCCTCCTGTAATCAAAATGTTCTTCATATTAATATGCTCTAATATTTTTATTTTCCATATAGTTCACAAAAGCCCGGCAAACCGTGCGGTTGCCGCCCGAGGTGGGATAGCGCCCCGTAAAATACCAGTCGCCCGTGTTTTCGGGGCAGGCTTCGTGCAGGTTTTCCACCGTCTGATAAATCACCTCCACTTCGGTCTTCACGCTATCGCCCCGCAACAGACGCGCCACGCGCGAAGAAATCTCCTCCGCCGAAAAAGGTTCGTAAACCGCACAAACGCAGTTGCGCATTTCGGCCACGGGTTTTTCCAACTCCTTGCGGCAGGCTTCGTAGATCTGCGTCAACACAGCTTCCCGCCCGCTTTCCCTAAGCAGGGAAACGGCGGCCTCGAAAGCCACCAGTTCGCCCAACTTCGCCATGTCGAAACCGTAGCAATCGGGATAGCGGATTTGCGGGGCGGTGGAAACCACCACAATTTTTTTCGGATTCAGACGGTCTATCAGCCGCAGTATGTTTTCGCGGAGCGTGGTGCCGCGCACAATCGAATCGTCTACCAACACAAGCGTGTCGCGTCCCTCGCGCACTTGTCCGTACACCACATCATACATACGGCTCCCCCATCCGTGGCGTTGGTTCTCGTCGGTGATGAAAGCGCGTCTTTCGGCGTCTTTCCATATAAGCTGCTCCATGCGCGGACGGGAGGAAAGCGCATCGCACAGCCCGAGAAAAGCCACTTGCGCGGTATTGGGAACGGGCGTGAAAATCGTGTTTCCGAAATCGCCGCCCACGGCCTTTTCCACGCAGGGAGCCAAGAGTTCCCCCAGCCGCTTGCGTTCGCGGTAGATTTGTGCATCGGTGGCGCGAGAGAAATAGATATGTTCGAAAGAACAGGCCCGCACCTCGTTGGCGGCGGGCAGACAAGGAGTTTCCTCCGCTTCTCCGTTGGGGTGCACGCAGAGGATATGCCCGGGTTTCAGTTCGCGCACCTTTTCGAAAGGCACATCGAAAACCGTTTGTATCACAGGTCTTTCGGAAGCGGCCACCACAATTTCGTCGTCTATGTAATAGTATGCGGGACGTATGCCGCAGGCATCGCGCAAGACAAAGCCTTCGCCCGCGCCCGTGAGACCGCCGAACACAAAACCGCCGTCCCATTTCCCGGCCGCCGCGGCTATGGATTCCCGCAGGGAACGTTCCTTTTTTTCGAGGGCGCGGGCTGTGAGTTCCAGCACAATACGGGTATCTCCCCGATTGTCGTCTTCCTGTATCTCCACACCCGAGCTCCGCAGTTCCTCCACTAAAAAATCGATATTGGTAAGGTTGAAGTTGCCCGCCATCATCAGGCTTTGCTCCGCGCAAGCGCCTTCATGCACCAAGGGGTGCAGGTTTTCGGGATTGTTTCTGCCGAATGTGCCGTAACGAAGATGTCCCAAGAATAATTCTCCCTCCAACTGCGGGCCGTTTGCCCCGCAAGCCTGCGCAAAAATATCGTCCACCGCCGTAGCCGAAGGAAATTTCAGCACCTCCGTTTGCGCGGCGCCTTCTCCGAAGCCTCTATAAGCCAAACCCGCTCCGTCCTGCCCTCTGTTGCGCATTTTCGTCATCAGCGCATACATACGCACAAGGCCGAAGAACCTCTCCCCGTACTTCTCCGCATAGTAGGCCGAGGGTTTCCGCAACCGCAGAAAGGCAAGTCCGCATTCGTGTTTTATCACTTCGCTCATAACCTACAAACCCGCCGCCAGCACATCGGCGATATGAATACAACCTATATTGAGTTTCTGTTTCTTGATATACGCCTCCATATTGCCCAAACAGGTGGAATCGGTAGAAACGATATACTCCGCCTGCGTAGCCAGCGCATTGTTGAGTTTCTGCCGCGTCATGGCCACCGAAATCGGTTCAAAACCCAGGCTGAACATACCGCCGAAGCCGCAGCATTGGTCGGTCTTCTCCATTTCTATCAACTCGAGCCCTTCCACGTTCTTGAGCAACAGGCGCGGTTCTTCCGAAAGGCCGTATTCGCGCAAGGCGGCGCACGAATCGTGATAGGTTACCTTGTGTTCGAATTTCGACCCCACCTTCACCACCCGCAATTCGTTGACGATATAGTCGGTGAATTCATAGATACGGTTCCGGAGATTGCGGTATTCCAAATGCAGACCCGTATTGTGAAACAGGTTCTGACAGTGATTCCTGAGGTATCCCACGCACGAGGCCGACGGGCAGACCACCGGAAGCGACGAGGAGAATGCCTCGATGAACTTCTCGCCTATCTCCTTCGCCTCGTCCCAATAACCGTTCTTGAAGGCGGTCTGCCCGCAGCAAATCGGTTCGGAGCGGTAGTTCACCTCCACGCCCAGATGTTCCAACACCTTGATGGCGTTGAAAGCCGTCTGCGGATAGAGCTGGTCGATGCAGCAGGGAACGAAGAATTCAACCTTCCTTTTGTCCATAGCGCAAGCGAAAACTTAGGCGTTGACAGGATTTTCCGGATTTCCGGCAGGGGTATCCTCGGCCTTTTTCTCCGGCTTCATCTGCGGGAAGAACAAAACGTCCTGAATGGATTTCGAATCGGTCATGATCATGCTCAACCGGTCGATACCGATGCCCAAGCCCGCGGTGGGAGGCATACCGAATTCCAAGGCGCGGAGGAAATCTTCGTCCAGCACCATGCTTTCTTCGTCGCCGCGCTTGCCCAACTCGAGCTGTGCCTCGAAGCGTTCGCGCTGGTCGATAGGGTCGTTGAGCTCGGAATAGGCGTTGCAGAGTTCCTTGCCGTTGCACATGGCCTCGAAACGCTCGGTGAGGCCGGGTTTGCTGCGGTGTTTCTTGGTGAGGGGCGACATTTCCACGGGGTAGTCGTAGATAAAGGTGGGCTGAATGAGCTTCGACTCGCAGGTTTCGCCGAAAATCTCGTCCACCAGCTTGCCTTTGCCCATGGAGTCGTCTACTTCCACGCCCAACGACTTGGCTGTCTTGCGCAAAGCGTCCTCGTCCATTTGCGACACGTCTATGCCCGTGAAATGTTCGATGGCCTCGAACATCGTATAGCGTTTCCAAGGACGTTTGAAATCAATCACATTCTCCCCTACTTTCACCTGCGTGCTGCCGTGCAGGGCCAAGGCCACTTTCTCCACCATTTCTTCCACCAAGTTCATCATCCATTCGTAGTCCTTATAGGCCACGTAGAGTTCCATTTGGGTGAACTCGGGATTATGGAAGCGGTCCATGCCTTCGTTGCGGAAGTCTTTGGAGAACTCGAACACGCCTTTGTAGCCGCCCACGATAAGGCGTTTGAGATAGAGCTCGTCGGCGATACGCAGGTAGAGCGTGGTATCCAAGGTGTTGTGATGCGTCTTGAAGGGGCGGGCGGCGGCACCTCCGTAGAGGGGTTGCAGAATGGGGGTCTCCACCTCCAAATAGCCCTTTTCGGCCAGGAAGTTACGCATGGTGTTGACAAGGAGGGTGCGTTTCACAAAGGTTTCGCGCACCTGCGGATTCACGATAAGATCCACATAGCGTTGACGGTAGCGTTGTTCGGGGTCGGTGAAGGCATCGTAGGTCTTGCCGTCTTTTTCCTTCACCACGGGAAGGGGGCGGAGCGATTTGCTGAGCATCGTGAAGCTCTTGACGTGAATGCTCACCTCGCCCATTTTGGTGATGAACACGAAACCCGTAACGCCTACAATATCACCTATATCGCTGAGTTTCTTGAAAACGGTGTTATAGAGGGTCTTGTCTTCGCCGGGGCAGATTTCGTCACGGTTGATGTAGAGCTGAATGCGTCCCGTGTCGTCCTGCAGGCCGGCGAAGGAGGCGGCGCCCATCACGCGACGGCTCATGAGGCGGCCTGCGATGCTCACCTCTTGAAAAAGCGTGTTGTCTTGGGGATATTTCTCCAAAATTTCGGCTGCCGTGACGTTTACTTCGAAAGTGGGAGCGGGATAGGGGTTGATGCCCATCTGCTCGAGGGTTTCCTTGGCCTGGCGGCGAAAAATCTCCTGATCGGTCAATTCCATGTTATTTACTATTTATTATTTACTATTTAGTTCACATAATCGGGGCAAAATGCGAAGATACAAAAAGTCGAGCGCAGAGCCAACTAAAAGTTTATTTTAGTTAGCTCTGCCGAGACGAGGTATCTCAGCGAAGCTAAGATACAAAAAGTCGAGCGCAGAGCCAACAAGTAGGACTTCTCTAAAAAAAGTAGTAAGTTTGTCGGTTTTAGGGGAAAGCCGTTTTCACGAAACTTCCCGCAAAAACATTGAAAGATGAATATGCAACCCGTCACGCTTAAAGACAAGCAATTCAAGCCGTATATTCCGGCCGACGAACTGCAGCAAATCGTGGCCCGCCTGGGCGAACAGATAAGTTCGGACTACGCAGGCAAAAGTCCCGTCTTCCTCATTGTGTTGAACGGGGCTTTTATGTTTGGCGCCGATTTGATGAAACACATCGACCTTCCCTGCCGTGTGTCGCTCATCAAAGTGAGCAGCTACCAAGGCATGCAGAGCACCAACACCGTTTCCGAGCTCATCGGGCTCAACGAAAGCATCGAGAACGAAGATGTGGTGATTGTGGAAGATATTGTCGATACGGGCGTTACGATGGATCACCTGTTGAACACTTTCAAGGACAAGAAACCCAAAAGCCTCGCTATCTGTAGCTTGCTTTTCAAGCCCGACAAGTTCACCAAGAACTTCAAGATTGACTATATCGGCAAGTCCATTCCCAACGAATTCGTGGTGGGATATGGCTTCGACTACGAGGGTTACGGTCGCAACCTTCCGTGCTTATACAGCGTTAAGGAATAAATCTTTACAGCTATGCTGAACATGGCACTTTTCGGCCCTCCGGGGGCAGGCAAGGGCACGCAGTCCGAAAAACTGATTGCTAAATATGGTTTGTTCCATATCTCCACGGGCGATATGTTGCGTAAGGAAATTGCCTCGGGCTCGGATTTAGGCAAGAAAATAGACGAAGTTATCTCGGCCGGTCACTTGGTTTCCGACGAATTGATAATGAGTATCATTAGGAAAACCCTTGCCGAGAATCCGCACGAGAAAGGCATCCTTTTCGACGGCTTTCCGCGCAATCTTTCCCAAGCCGCCTTGCTCGAGGATTTGTTCGACGAACTGCATCTGCCTTTCTTCGGCATATTGAGCCTTGACGTGCCGCGCGAAGAACTCCTCGCCCGCATCGTGAACCGGGGAAAGACCTCGCACCGCAACGACGACAACGAGACGGTGTTTGAGGAACGGCTCAAAGAATACGAAGAGAAAACCCTTCCCGTGGCGCGCTATTTCGAGAAGAAAGGCAAGTATCACGTGGTGAGCGGAACCGGCACCTTGGACGAAATTTTTGAACGTTTGGTTCATCTAATCGAAAAGAAATGAATGCAAATCCCTCGATAGAAGACGTAAAGGCCGCCCTCGGCCATGTGCAGGATCCTGAATTGGGCAACGATTTGGTGAGCCTGAACATGATCCGCAACATCGTAATCAAGGGCAAGACAATTGCTTTCGACTTGGTTCTCACCACTCCCGCCTGTCCGCTCAAGAAAGTGATGAGCGACGGTTGCCGGGAAGCTATCGCCCGCTATATTTCCCCCGACTTTGAGGTGGAAATCAACCTCACTTCCGAAAAATCCGCTCCGGCGCAAACCGATTTGAGCCAATTGAAAAAGGTGCGGCATATTCTTGCGGTGGCTTCGGGAAAAGGCGGCGTGGGCAAGTCGACCGTAGCGGCCAACTTGGCGCTGGCATTGGCTGCGCAAGGCAAGAAAGTGGCGTTGGTGGATGCCGATATATACGGCCCTTCCATTCCCACCATGTTCGGCATCGAGAACGAACAGCCCAAAGGGGTGGAGATGAACGGGCAGACCCTTTTGCTGCCTTTCGAGAAATACGGCATAAAACTCATGTCGATAGGCTTTTTCGTAGACCCCGACAAAGGCCTTCTGTGGCGCGGGCCCATGGCTTCGAACGCCCTGCGGCAGCTTTTCACCGAAACGTATTGGGAAGAAATAGATTATATGGTGGTGGACTTGCCGCCGGGAACGGGCGACATTCATATCTCGCTGGTGCAGATGCTGCCTTTGAGCGGTGTGGTGATGGTTTCCACGCCTCAGGAAGTGGCCGTGGCCGATGTACGCCGCGCGGTGCAGATGTTCCGCGAGGTGAAGGTGCCTATCTTGGGCATTGTGGAGAACATGGCCTATTTTGTGCCCGAGGATATGCCCGAAAAGAAATACTATATCTTCGGCAAGGATAAGTTTGAAGCCTATCTGAAAGAGACGGGATTCAACCTGTTGGCGCAGATTCCCATGACCGAGGCCACGGCCTTGGCCGGCGACGCGGGCATGCCGGTGGTGTTGCAGCAAGACAACCTCATCGGGGCGGCGTTCCTGAAACTCGGCCAAACGGTGGCAAATCTCCGCTCCTGCTGATTGAAAATGTAAAAAAAACAAACAACCATGAATAAGCAAGAAGTAGCCGAAAAGGTAAAGAAGATTATTGAAGAAAGACTGCGTCCCGCCCTGCAGATGGACGGCGGCGACATCACTTTCGAGGAACTCACCGACGATATGGTGGTGAATGTGCGTCTGCACGGCGCCTGCGGCACCTGTCCCCGCGCCCAGATGACCTTGAAGCAGGGTGTGGAAGTGGCTATCCGCTCCGAAATTCCCGAAGTGGTGGAAGTGAACGCCGTAGGTTTCTAACAGCATGTCCACGGAAAATCCCACGCTCCACACGCTCTTGAGCCATAGGAGCATCCGAAAATATCAGGACAAGGACATTCCGCAAGATGTTCTCGACAAGATTCTGGAAGCCGGCATCCGCGCCTCCAACACGGGCAATATGCAAGTGTATAGCGTGGTGGTGACCCGAAGCGCGGCGATGAAGGAGAAACTTTCTCCCCTGCACTTCAACCAGCCCATGATTAAGCAGGCGCCGGTGGTGCTGACCATAGCCGCCGACGTGCAGCGCTTTCATCATTGGTGTGCCATCCACCAGGCCGAGAAATCGTACGACAACTTCCTGTGGTTTGTGTGCGGTTGCATCGATTCCACCCTCTTTGCGCAGAATATCGCCGTGGCGGCCGAGTCCTACGGTTTGGGATTGTGCTTTTTGGGAACCACGCTCTACAATGCCGAAGAAATCGCGCAGGTGCTGGAGATGCCCGAAGGCGTGATACCTATCAACACCATTACCTTAGGCTATCCCGCCGAGAACCCTCCCCTCACCGACCGTCTGCCCCTCAAGGCCGTGGTGCACGAGGAGAAATACCGCGCCGAATCCGACGGAGACATTCGCGAACTCTACCACGCAATGGAGCACAGCGACCTTACAAAAAAACTTTTAGAAGAAAACGGTTTGCCCAACCTCGCGCAGATTTTCACCACCAAACGCTATACCAAGAAAGACAATATGGCGATTTCCGAAAAGCTGCTGGCTTTCCTAAAGCGCGGCGGTTTCCTGCAAACGTTTTGATGATGTGCCGACTATGGAACTGAATTATTCCCTTCAACCTTTGGAATGGGCTTTGTTGGCCTGTATGGCGGTGGCGGCGGCCATGCTCATCCGTTTCTACCTAACGGTCTATTCCAAGGTCTACCGCTATAAACCGCCGCGCCCCACGCAGGAAAAACATCCTGTTTCGGTGGTGCTCTCGAGCAAGAACGAATACGAGGCTCTCAAAAAGAACCTGCTTTTCTGGCTCGAACAGAAATATCCCGACTTCGAAGTGGTGGTGGTGTATGAAGAATCCGACGAGGATGTGTCGCAGTTGCTCAAGGAATTCGAGCGTCGCTACGACAAACTCGTCATCATCAACACCAACCAAAGCATCAACTTCTTCGACGAGCAGAAATTCTCGCTTTCCATAGGCACCAAGTCGGCGCACAACGAATATGTCATCATGGCGCATCCCGAATTCCGTCCCGATTCGGAATACTGCATCGACCATATTCAAGCCGCCTTTACGCCCGAAACCCGTGTCGTGGTGGGACAGGCCATCTTTACGGAACGCAAGAAACGTTTTTGCCCGTATTCCCTGTTCCGCATGTTGGAACAGAGCCTGCAATATCTCGGTTTTGCCATTGGAGGAAAGGCTTTTACGGGGCGGCAATGCCTTTTGGCCTACCGCAAGGATTTCTTTCTCGAACACCGGGGCTTTTCGGACAGCTACGCCCTGAACTGCGGCGGCTTCGACCGTTTCGCCAACCGCATCACGTCTCCGCGTATGGTGAACGTGCAGACCTCGCCCGAATCGCGGGTCAAGTATACCCGCACCCTCACCTTGCGCGAGGCGCTGCGTCAGGAGCGTTGGTTCCGCAACACCCTCGCCGCCTCGCACACCACTCCCCGCCGGGAAACACGCGCCTACCGCTTCTTCAACAATCTCTATATGCTGTTCTTTGTGCTCGGTATTGTGTATTTTGTGATGAAGTGCCTGCCCGTGCAGCTCGATGCCGTGCCCCTTTGGGCGCTTGTGTTCGTGTTCCTCGGCTTGTGCAAGTTCACCGTTCAGGCGGTGGTGATGCAGAAAGCGGCCAAGTCGTTCGGATACGGAACACTTTGGTTCATGCTCCCCTTGTATGCGATTTTATCGTTATTTTTGCAGGTTGCCCTTTGGGGAAGAAAACGCAGGCGTTGATGAAGAGCCGGGACGAAAACAAGTTTACCGAATGGGTGCAGCGTTATCACGATTCCCTCTTTCAATTCGTTTTGAAAAGAGTAAACGACGAAACCGAGGCCCAGGACTTGTTGCAGGAGATTTACACCAAGGCGTTCAATCATTTTGATTCGTTCAACCCGCGCTATGCTTTCAGCACATGGATTTTCACCATTGCCGAAAACACCTGCATCGACCATTTTCGCCGCAAGAAGCAACAGAAGAAAAAACAGGAAGGATGGGCACGCACCCGACCCGCCGAAGAAAAGGAAGAAGCCCACACACGACTTTTTCTGGCCAATGCCGGGGAACTGGCCGCCTCCCTGCCCGAAAAA
>CAMWQD010000015.1 GCA_947176325.1 uncultured Bacteroidales bacterium
TATCCGCGTTCAGCTTTCGGCCGGACACGAAAGGGCGCACCTCGACAAGTGCATCCAGGCCTTCACCAAGGTAGGCAAGGAATTGGGCGTGCTTAAATAGACAGATGAAGACAATTAAAGAAGGGGTCGGATTTTCGGCCGAAACCATGATAAGCGGGCAGGACCTGGCCACGGCGCACGGGTCCGGCTCGCTTCCCGTTTACGCCACTCCCGCTATGGTGGCTTTTATGGAAAACACCGCCTGCAAGTTGCTGGAACCCTATTTGCAGGAGGGCGAAACCACGGTGGGCATTTCCATAGACGTGAAACACCTCAAAGCCAATCTGACGGGTATGAAATTGTATTGTCAGGCCGCGTTGGTGGCGGTGGAGGGGCGCAAATACGTGTTCGACATAGAGGTGTGCGACGCGCTTTCGACGGTGGGCACCGCCCGTCACGAGAGATTTTTGGTGCTTTCCGATCCTTTTTTGAAGAAGGCGAAGGAAAACAAAGTTAATTGCGATAAGTAATGGCGACCTATATAGCGAAGACATTGCAGGGCTTGGAACCTGTTTTGGCAAAGGAACTCAAGGAATTGGGCGCCACCGAAGTGAAGGAGACGGGCAACAGGGCCGTGTTGTTCGAGGCTACGCAGCGGGTTCTGTACAGCATCAACTACCAGTGCCGCACGGCTTTGCGTATCTTAAAAACTATCAAGTCTTTCGATATAAAGACGCAGGACGACCTCTACGACGAGGTGTTGGGCGTGGCGTGGGAGAAGATTTTTCCCGTGGATGCGCTTATGACCCTCACCGCCAACTGCATAGATTCCATTTTCACCAATTCGCGCTTTGTGGCGCAGAGGGTGAAGGACGCGGTGGTGGATCGTTTCCGTCGTGTGTTGGGGCGTCGTCCCGATGTAGATAACGAATACTATACCATTCGGATAGAGATATTTATACGGCAGAACCACTGCGAGGTGTTGCTCGATGCGTCGGGTCTGTCGTTGCACAACCGGGGCTACCGCAAGCCCAACACCGATGCTTTCAACGAGGTATTGGCTTCGGCTTTGCTCAAGATGAGCGATTGGAAACCCGGCGGAAACCTGCTGTTGCCCATGTGCGGCGACGGTTTGTTGGCTATGGAGGCGGCCATGCAGGCCTGTGCCATGCCGGCGGGTTATTTCCGCAAGGGTTATTCGTTTCAGTATTGGAACGATTACGATGCCAATCTGTGGAAAGAGGTGAAGCGCAAGGCCAACGAGGAGATGCACGACCCGGAGGGCGAGATTTACGCCTTCAACGCCGACAGGGGCGAGGTGGAGAAAGTGGAGAATTTCTTGAAGAGAGTGCGTATGCACCACGATGTCAATTTGGAGGTGTTCGACTTTTTGAAGGGCGGAAAGCCTGATTTTGTGGAGGATGCGAAAGATTGGACGGCGGTGGTGCGGATGCCTTTCTTCGGCGAGATGCAGACTTTCGAGGCCGAGGATTTCTGCACGCAAATCGGCAATGTGCTCAAAAGGGAATATACGGGGGCTCGGGCGTGGGTATACAGCAACGATATAGAGGCGGTGAAATTCGTGGGCCTGAAACCCAAGGTAAAGCATAGTTTGTCGGAGGTGGGGCGTGAGGCCCGTTTTTGCGGATACGATATTGTTTAGTAACTTTACAGACTTTGAAAAACATAAAACAATGAAAAAAATAGCCATTCTCGCGGGTCTGCTCATGACGGCATCGCTCGCTTTCGCCCAACAGATTCCTTCGGTGAAGGTACAGGACTTGAACGGTAAACAGGTGAATACCGCCGATTTCAGCAACGACGGCAAGCCTATGATTATCAATTTTTGGGCTACATGGTGCAAGCCTTGCCTCAAGGAAATGGCCGCCATCAGCGACAAGTATCTCGATTGGGTGGACGAAACGGGCGTGAAGATGTTTGCCGTTTCCATCGACGACTCGCGTTCTGCGGCCAGCGTAAAGACCATGGCCAATGCCCGCGCTTGGGATTTCGACGTATACTTGGATGTGAACGGCGATTTCAAACGTGCCATGAATGTGGCCAATCCTCCGCACGTATTTGTTTTGGACGGCGAGGGCAATGTGGTTTTCCAGCACAACGGTTATAGCGACGGCAGCGAGGAAGAGCTTATCGAAGTGGTGCGCAAACTCAACGCCGGCGAAAAAATCACCGGTCAGTGAACGTTATACAACGCTATTTGGGGAGCCAAAGAGCGTAAGCAACAGCGTACGGCGCGCAAAGCCGAACAATAGATTAGATTTTTGAGAGCAATGAAGATAAAAAGACTGCTTTCGGTAGCGGGGGCGGCGGCTGTATTGTCGGCGTTCTTTCCTGCATTCGCCCAACAGAGCAAGTTTGAGGAGGTGATGTCTCGGGGTGTGCTTTCGGGCAATGTGCAGTTGGACGCTCAGATGTATTTCAAAGACTCGGCTATCGGTTCGCCCGAAGTTCCCGAGCAGTTCCGCAGCAATAGTTTCGCCTATCTGCAATATACCAACGGCAAGTTTTCGTTGGGAGCGCGTTTCGAGGGCTATTTCAAACCCATGTTGGGCTACGATGCCCGTCTGGACGGTTGGGGAGTGCCTTATTATTTCGCCCGTTTCAGCGGCGACATTGTCGACTTCACCGCCGGTAGTTTCTACGAACAGTTCGGTTCGGGCATGGTGCTGAGAGCCTATCAAGACTGGAACCTCGGCATCGACAACGCCATTACGGGGGCAAGGGCCATTATCACGCCTACCGCCGGTATCACCATCAAGGGTTTGGTGGGAACGCAGCGGCATTTCTGGGAGCATATAGGCCTGATTCGCGGCTTGGATTTGAATTTGGCTTTCAACGAATTCATCAAGCCCATGCGGGATTGGGGCACGCGCATCACCTTGGGCGGTAGCTTCGTTTCCAAATATCAGGATGCGGAGAACTTCAGGTTCCTGGAAGAAACGAAAAATCCCCAAACGGGTCTTACGGAATTGAGCCTCAAGGAACTCAACCTGCCCAAGAACGTGGCTTCGGGCGCGGTTCGTCTGGGTGTGGAAAGTCATGGCGTAAGTTTCGACGGAGAATATGTCTACAAAGCCAACGACCCCTCTGCCGAGAACGGCTATATCTACAAGCCGGGACAGGCCTTGTTGCTTAATCTCGGTTATTCGATGCGTGGTTTCGGCTTTTTGTTGCAGGCCAAGAGTGTGGATAACATGAGTTTCCGCGACGACCGCCAGGAAATGGGCAACTACGGTTTCATCAATTATATGCCGGCTCTGACCCGTCAGCACACCTACAGCTTGGCTTCGATGTATCCCTATGCCTGCCAGTCGTTGGGCGAAGTGGCCTTTCAAGCCGATTTCCAATATAAAATCAAGCGGGGCACGGTTTTGGGCGGCAAGTACGGCACCGATTTGAAATTGAACGCTTCGGCGGCTTTCGCTCCCGAGCGCCGCAACATCACCAATCCCAACGGAGGGGAAACTCCCGCGCAAGGCACTTTCGGCTACGATTCGCGCCTGTTTCACCTCAATCCCGACGAAATCTATTTTGTAGACGCCAATTTCGAGGTTCAGCATAAGTTCAACAAACACTTCAAGATGACCTTGATGTATATGTTCGAACTCTATAATCAGGAAGTGGTGGAAGGCCACGGCGACCCCCGTGTGTATGCGCATATAGCCGTGGGCGACTTCACCTATATGTTCCTCAAGAAACACGCCATCCGTCTGGAGTTGCAATACCTGCACACCAAACAGGCCGAACAGGACTGGCTCATGGGAACGCTCGAATATACCTTGGCTCCGTCTTGGTTCGTGTCGGTGTCCGACCAATGGAATGTGGGCAACAACGACAAGAGCAAACGCTACCACTACTATTATGTTTCGGCCACCTACGTGCACGATGCCACCCGTATTCAGCTTTCCTACGGCAAGGTACGTGCGGGTATTCTGTGTGCCGGCGGTGTTTGCCGCGAGGTGCCCGCCTCCAACGGCGTGATGCTTACGATGAGTTCCTCGTTTTAATTTAGGGTTGAATTATGATGAAGATTGCAAGATATATGAGTTTGCTGGCGGGAATGGCCGCGATAGTGTCTTTTTCCGCGTGCAACCAAATTAAGGAAGACGAAAGGAAGGTTGACTATGCGGGTTCGGTTTCGAGCGACCGCTACGTCTTGCTGGAGGATTTTTCGGGCGTGAAGTGTGTGAATTGTCCCAAAGCGGCCGGACAGGCCCATAATCTCACTGATTTTTATGGAGACAATGTGATTGTGGTGGCCTATTATCCTCAAAATCCGGTAGGCTTGACGTTACCTTATCCGGATAACACGGATTTACGCACCGAAGTGGCGCAGACCTATGCCACCTACTATGCCGTTCCGCAGTTGCCCAACGGCTTGGTGAACCGCACGGGAGGAGCCAAAGACTATCCGGAGTGGGCGAGTGCCGTAACGGGCTTTATCTTGGATTCCACCAACTACGCACGTTTGAGTGGCAAGGCTTGGAAAGGCGAGGGTTCGGAAGTGAATGTGGAGATAGAGGGCGGTTTTGTGGAAAATTACGCCAAGGCGGGCGAAATCGGCATTTTGGCTATGGTGATAGAAGACAGCATCGTGGCCGAACAGTTAACGCCTACAGGCAGGAACCCAGGCTATGTGCACAACCATGTTTTCCGTATGCTTTTTAGCGATGTATGGGGCGACAAGGTGTTGAACGAAAAGCCGGAAAAGGGAACGGAGTTTACGCAGACCTACCGTGCAACGGTTTCGGAGGCCTGGCGGTCGGAAAAACTTTCCGTGGTGGCGGCTTTGGTGAATATGCGCAGCCGCGAAGTGATACAGGCCGCACACATTGACATTGAATAAACGTATAGAATTGTTAACCTCTAAAAAATAAAAAAGATGAAAACTTATTTGAAAGTATGCCTTTTGGCTTTGCTGACCATGGGAATGCTTGCTTCTTGCAAAGATCCCGATAAGAAACCGGATTCTACGCCTACGCCTGCTTCCGATTTGGCTTTCACGGCCACCTGCAACGGCAAGACCCTTGTGAATGGTGCCACTATCACGATAAGCAAGGCCTGTGTTGCCGGCGATGATATGGAAGCGGACTTTTTGGTTAAGAACACATCGACTTCCAATGTGGATTTCTCGATGAAATTCGAAGAAGTGCAACCCGAAGATGCTATCATCACCATTTGCGGATTCGGTGGATGCCGTGCGGGCAACAGCATCGACAACGAAACGTTGGAACCCGGGAAAACCTATGGCGGCGAAGACGATAAAATCGATATCGCCCATATGGTGGGTGAAAGTGTAGCGAAAGTTACCATGAAAGTTACCATGAGCGACAATACGGCTGGAAAGAACCTCGTATTCACGCTTGTGTTCGACCCCACGCGCGACTAATAATCCGCGGGAAGTGTCCGAAAAGCGCTTGGTTGCGAGGCCGTAGGGCGGTAGCCGGGTGCTTTTTGGGCATATTCTCAAAAAAAATGCTATCTTTGCGGCCCTTATCGGGATGTAGCGCAGTTGGTAGCGTGCAACGTTCGGGACGTTGAGGTCGCAAGTTCGAATCTTGTCATCCCGACATAAGCCTCGTTAGCTCAGTCGGTAGAGCAGCTCACTCGTAATGAGCAGGTCGAGAGTTCGAGTCTCTTGCGAGGCTCTTCAATGAAGAGCGATGAAAATTCGTGACAAGTATGTAAAAGGAGGCTTCGGTCTCCTTTTCTTTTTTATGCTTGCGGTGTTCGGGCTTGTTTCCGCACAGCCGGCGGTTTCTTTGCAAACCACGCCGCAGGCTTGGTTCGGAGGGCTCAATGCCGCCCATTTCGCTACCCTCGATATAGACGGCGACGGTCTTGAAGATTATATCGCTTTCGACCGTGTGGGTTCGCGGGTGCGGTGTTTCGGCCACGATTGGGAATGGAGGCGCGGTGCCGAACACAATCTGCCGCCCCTGCGCGCATGGGTGCAGACCCACGACTACAACGGCGACGGACAAAAGGACATCTTTACCTTCAACGGCATTTCGGGCATAGCGGTCTATCGGAATGATTCGGGGAAATTCCACAAAGTTACGGACGGCCTGGAGGCCGAGATGTTCGGGCAGAAGACGCCTCTTTACTGCACGAGTGAGGACTATCCGGTGATAGCCGACATAGACGGCGACGGCGATTTGGACGTGTTGAACTTTTGGGTGCCTTCGTCGGGCGATTTCCTTCTGTATTACCGCAATTTCGCGAAAGAGGAATGGGGACGCGCCGATACGTTTCTGCTGCGTGTGGAGGATTGGAGCTGGGGTTGTTTTGTGGAAAGCGAGGAAAGCAATGTGATTTATCTAGACAGTTGCAGTGCGCGGAACAACGCGGCTTCGGCTCAGGCTTCGGCTTTGGCGGCGAAAGCGGGCGATTTTCCCGCCCGCAAACATGCCGGCTCCACGCTGTGGGCGTTCAAGAATCCTCAAACCGAGCTGTTCGACCTTGTGCTGGGCGACGTGGGTTTTCCCGACCTCTATTACCTGCAAAACGGCGGCACGGCGCAAAAGGCGCGCATGGTGAGCTACGACACTTTCTTTCCGCGCACGGTGCCGGTGCGGCTGCACGACTTTCCCATACTCTCGCAGGTGTATGTGCGTGATACGCTCTGCTATCTCTATTCTCCCTATCAAAGCAATCCTTTCAAGACCGAGGGCGGTTGGAGCGTGTGGCGCTATGCCGATACGGGCGGGGGGGCGCTCTACGGAAAGTTGGTGCAGAAGGATTTTTTGCAGGGGGCGATGATAGATGTGGGCGTGGGGGCGTATCCCGTGATATACGACATAGACAGCGATGGTTTGCCGGATTTGTTGATAGGGAATTACAGGGGCACCGAAAGCGCAACCTTAACCTTATACCGCAATACGGGCGTTTCCGGTGCTCCGGTTTTTGAAAAGGCGGACGATGATTTCCTGCGCTTGTCGCAGTATGCGCTCACGGCGCTGCATCCCGCTTTCGCCGATATGGACGGCGACGGCAAGGATGAAATGGTGGTGGGTACGGAAAGCGGCGCCTTGTGGTTGTTCCGTCTGACGGGGGAGGGGACGGCGCTTGTTGCCGAGTTGCTTGATGATGATTTTCTGCGGGCGGGGCTGCGCGGCTTCTCCGCTCCGGCCTTTGCCGATGTGAACGGCGACGGCAGGCCGGATTTGGTGGTGGGGAGCAGGAACGGGCGTTTGGCCTATTTTGAAAATGTGGGTGCTTCGGGCGCGAAATCGGGCGTTTTACCGCATTTTGAATTACGTTCGGATAGTTGGGGCGGCGTGGATGTAACCGACCGTGATTTCTCGAATTTCGGCTATGCACGGCCAAGTTTCGGGCGCACCGAAGAAGGCCGCCTGCTTTTGGCCTGCGGCAACGAAAACGGAGAGGTATATCTCTACGACAGCATCGAAGAAAACGTGTCGGCAGGAGTGTTCCGCTTTTTGGGAAAAGCTTCCGACACAGCCCAACGCACGATTCATACAGGCTGGCATGCATCCCCCGCATTATACGACTTCGATAGCGACGGCCGGTCCGAACTCGTTGTCGGAAACCAGTGCGGAGGGCTGGAATATTTCGTCTCCACCCAATGGACAACGGTCCCTCCCACGCCCGTATCCACAGAGCCAATTCCGCCTGCTGCCGCCCCCTCTTCCGTCTTGGCAAAAATCACACCAAATCCCTTTGTTTCACAACTTTTTATAGAAACCGAAAAAGGATGCGGATTTGATTTGCTCGATATGAGGGGAAAGCGTGTGCGGCAAGGAAAATTGCATGCGGGACGGAATACCTTGACCCTCGAAACCCTGCCTGCGGGTCTTTACCTGCTGCATATTTCCGATATGGAAGGCAGGGAGTCGCAAAACGTAAAACTGATAAAACGATAGAGTATGCTGCTGAGTCTGCCCACCGCCTATCTTCCGCCTTTGGATTATTTCGCCGTCATGATGCAGTCGGACAGGTTCTTTATCGACGGCAACCGCCCGTGCAGCAAACAGACTTTTGCCAACCGAGCGCAAATCGTTACCTCGCAAGGCATTCTAAACCTTTCCGTTCCCTGCACAAAACCCAACGGACACCGTAGCTTGGACAAAGACTTGCTTGTCTGCAATCTCGAAAAATGGCAGCGCGACCATTGGAGGGGCATCGTCACCGCCTACAATAAATCACCCTATTTTCTCTATTATCGGGACGAATTGGAAACGTTCTATATGCAGAAACCGCAGAAATTGGTGGATTTCAATACCGCGCTCTTGGATTTCATCGTCAGGAAACTGCACTTGCCTGTAACGCGCGTGGAAGATGCTTCGGAGTTTGCCGAGGCCGAAACCGTTGCTTTCGATTTCGGCCCCAAGCATCCCGAAAAATATCACATAAACCCTTATATGCAGACTTTTCCGTGCGAGGTTCCCCTTCACAACATCAGCATACTCGACCTTATGTTCAACCTTGGCCCGGAAGCCGTTGTGTTTTTACAACAAGGCCGTCCGGCATCCGGAAACCCCTTATTTTAATTTTGCAACCGCTTCCTTGATGCGGCGGGCGCTTTCCATGAGTTTGTCTTCGCTGGTGGCATAGGAGATGCGGAAACTCTTGGGGTCGCCGAAAGAATCGCCACCCACCAAAGCCACGTGAGCGTTGTCGAGCAGGAAATTGGCGAAATCATCTCCGCAGGAAATGGTCTTGTCGCCGAATTTCTTGCCAATCAGACCTTCGATATTGGGGAAGATATAGAACGCACCGGTGGGCACGTTCACCTTGAGCCCCGGAATTTCGCGCAACTTTTCAATCATCATGTCGCGACGCTTGCGGAAGGTTTCCACCATGTGCTTGAGATCTTCGGATTTCTGCGGGTCTTGCAGCAAGGCGGCCACGGAAGCTTTCTGCGCAATGGAGGAGGCTGCCGAGGTCATCTGTCCCTGAATTTTGCCGCAGGCGGCCGCAATGTCCTTGGGCGCGGCGATATAACCGATACGCCAGCCGGTCATGGCATAGCCTTTCGAAACCCCGTTCATGATGATGACGCGGTCTTTGATTTCCTCGAATTGGGCAAGGCTTTCGAATTTGCTTTCGAAAGTGATGAATTCGTAGATTTCGTCCGACAGGATATATACGTCGGGGTGCTTGGTCAATACATCGGCCAAGGCCTTGAGTTCGTTGTAGCTGTAAACCGAGCCTGTGGGATTGCTGGGGCTGTTGAAAATCACCAACTTGGTTTTAGGCGTGATAGCGGCTTCCAACTTTTCGGGCGTTACCTTGAAATCGTCTTCGATACCTGCCTGAACCAAAACGGGCACACCTTCCACAAACTTCACCATTTCGGGATACGAAACCCAGGCGGGGCAGGGAATCACCACTTCGTCGCCGGGGTTCACCATAGCCAACAATACGTTGATAATGGCGTGCTTACCACCATTCGACACCACGATTTGGTCGGGCGAGTAGGTGAGTTTGTTGTCGCGGGTGAGTTTGGTGCAGATGGCCTTGCGGAGATCCAAGTAGCCGGGTACGGGAGGATAGTGGGTGAAATTGTTGTTGATGGCGTCGATACCGGCTTGTTTAATCACCATAGGCGTGTCGAAATCGGGTTCGCCCACGCTGAGGTTGATGACATCGATGCCTTGTTCTTGCATTTCGCGGCTCCGCTTGCTCATGGCCAAAGTGGCCGAAGGAGCCATTTCCAAAACACGTTTTGCTAATACGGACATAAAACTAGATTTTGGGGTTTTATCAAACTCTATATACTACAAAAGAGACGCAGTTGGCTACGTCTCTTATGAAATCTGAACGAAAAAGGGCGAAGCCGATTATTCGGCGGGTGCCTCTTCGGGCAGAGCGGTTGTGCCGGTGGGAAGCGTGGTGGGCAACACCGATTCCTGATCCACACTCAGTTCGCTCTTAACCGCGTTTTCCGAACTTTGACGGTTGGGAATGGCGTAGGAGGCAATCAAGCTGAGAACCAAAAGGACAATGGAGAGTACCCAAGTGCCTTTTTCGAGGAAGTCGGCCGTTTTGCGCGCGCCCATGATTTGGTTTCCCTGTCCGCCGAAAGTGGAGGACAAGCCGCCACCTTTAGGGTTTTGAATCAATACAATGAGCCCCAAAAGTATGCATACAATCAGCAGCAGAACCGAGATAAAAATATAAAATCCCATTTTAAAACCTTGTTATTTAATTGAATACTCTTTTCTTACCCTACGGATAAGGTTGGCAAAGTAACTACTTTTTTCTGGAAATTTCAAGCCCAAGCTCTCATAGACGGCAATAGCCTTTTCGGGAGCGCCGTTTTTGAGGTACATTTCGGCCAAAGTTTCGCTGCCGATACTGAAATCTTCGCGGTTGCTCCTGCCCGTGTCGGGGTCGAAGCGGGCGTAGTCGAAGCCTTCGTTG
Organism: uncultured Bacteroidales bacterium; assembly: GCA_947176325.1. Lineage (GTDB taxonomy): Bacteria > Bacteroidota > Bacteroidia > Bacteroidales > P3 > Pullibacteroides. The sequence goes on from CAMWQD010000015.1 coordinate 10,390, forward strand.
AGCGAAATGAGGTGTTCCTGCCCTTGCATGAAGCGGTCGATGATGGCGTCGGCCTGCCGGCGGTCGGTGTGTCGGGTTTGGGGTTCCGCCTGCTGCGGGCGCAGGAGGTTCCGCAGCCTGTCGACGGGTTCTTCCTCCGTTACGGGGCGGAAACCGGCGGCGGGGGTGCTGCTTTTCGGCAGGGCTTCGCTGCGGGGCGAAAATCCTTCTTCCTTGCGGCGGGGCAGACTGTCCTGAAAAGGAGAGAAATGCCCTTTGCCCTGCATCTTGCGCGGGCTTTGCGGGGCGGTCTGAACCTGTTGCTTGAGCCTTGCGCGGTCGGGCACCGTGATGGCCGTGAACGGCAGGGTGGACGCAAAGGTCTCCGCATCGCCGGTCTGCTTCAGATTGAGCAGAAACATAAGATGCGCATATTGACAATAAGGGTAACGTGTTGTAAACTCCTTATAAGTCAATAGACTATCTGCATTCAGTTCTTCGGGCCTCGCACAAAAGAGGCTGATTTTTTTTGCCATAACAGGGTCAAAGGTACGAAAAGTCGGGCGTAGAGCCTATTTTATACCGAAAAGTTTGCGGAAGCGCGGCGCCCAATCGGTTTTTTCCCAGCCGAAGAACTCCACATTCTTGAAATAGCGTTCCTTTTTTCCGCTCTTTTTCACTTTGGTATCGGCATCGCGATAAAACACCTCCACTTCTTCGGTGTAGGGCTTGCGGCCGAAATGACCGTAGCTTGCGGTGGGTTTGAAGATGGGATTGCGCAGGCCGAATCGCTGCACAATGGCGTAGGGGCGCAGATCCACGTTCTTCAGCAGGGTGCGGGCGATTTCGCCGTCGCTCATCGCCACGTGCGAAGTATTATATGTATTCACATACAAGCCAACGGGTTGCGCCACTCCGATGGCGTAGGCCACCTGCACCATCGCGCGGTCGCACACGCCCGCCGCCACTAAATTCTTGGCCACATGGCGCATGGCGTAGGCCGCAGAACGGTCTACCTTCGACGAGTCTTTTCCCGAAAACGCGCCCCCGCCATGCGAGGACATGCCGCCGTAGGTGTCCACGATAATCTTGCGTCCCGTAAGGCCTGTATCGCCGTGGGGGCCGCCAATCACAAACTTTCCCGTGGGGTTTACATGAAGATTGTATTTCTTGTCGAAAAGTTTGCGATTGGCGGTCGAAAGCTTCTTCAACACCGCCGGCAGCACAATTTCGCGCACGTCGCGGGTAATCTTCCCGAGCATTTTCTTCTCGGTGTCGAATTCGTCGTGCTGGCACGAAATCACCAAAGTGTCGATGGCTTCCGCCTTGCCGTTGTCGTTGTAGCGCACCGTTACCTGACTTTTGGCATCGGGGCGCAGATAGGGCATCTTCTTGCCTTCGCGACGTATATTGTCCATTTCCTTCAAGATAGCGTGCGCCAGATAGATGGGCAAGGGCATATAGTCTTCGGTGTCGCGGCAGGCATAGCCGAACATCATGCCTTGGTCGCCCGCGCCCTGTTCCTCTT
>CAMWQD010000016.1 GCA_947176325.1 uncultured Bacteroidales bacterium
TCTCTCCGTGACACAAAAGTACAATGTTTTTCTTTCCCAACAAATTTTTTAACAATTTTTAACTTTTTCCTATCTTTGTTCCCCCAAAGACGCGGCAGTAGCTCAGTTGGTAGAGCGCTAGCTTCCCAAGCTGGAGGTCGCGAGTTCGAGACTCGTTTGCCGCTCACACAAAGGCGTCCGACCAAGCCGTCGGACGCCTTTTTTTACTTTGACGACATGAACCACAGAATACCCGAAGATACCAAACGTGCCATTCTCGATGCCGCCCGCATCGACGAAGTGGTGGGCGATTTCGTGGTGTTGAAGAAACGTGGCGCCAACTATTGGGGGTGCTGTCCCTTTCATCAGGAGAAAACCCCCTCGTTCTCGGTATCGCCCGCCAAGGGCATCTTTAAGTGTTTCGGCTGCGGCAAGGGCGGCGATTCGGTGAGTTTCCTCATGGAGCACGAGCACTATTCCTATGTGGAGTCGCTCCGATACTTGGCGCATAAATACAATATCGAAATCAAGGAAGAGGAACTTTCGCCCGAACAGCTCGAAAAGGAGAGCGACCGCGAATCCCTCTACCACCTCACGCAATTTGCCTCCGAATATTTTGTTAAGAATTTGTGGGAGAGCGAGGAGGGCAGGAGCGTGGGGTTGGCCTATTTCCGCGAGCGCCGTTTCACCGACGAGATGATACGGCATTTTCAGCTCGGCTATTGCACCGAAAGTTGGGATGCCTTTACCCAAGCGGCCTTGAAAGCCGGCTACGACAAGAAGTATTTGGTGCAGAGCGGTCTCACTATCGAAAAGGAAGAAACGGGCAAACTTTTCGACCGCTTCCGCGGACGGGTCATCTTTCCCATACACAGCCTCTCGGGGAGGGTGTTGGGCTTCGGCGGACGTATTCTGAACAGCGATAAAAGCAAGGCCAAATACGTCAATTCGCCCGAATCGGAAATCTATCACAAAAGCAATGTGCTCTATGCCATACCCTTTGCCAAGCGCGAGATTGTGTCGCACGACATGGCCTATATGGTGGAGGGATATGCCGATGTGATTTCGATGCATCAGGCGGGCATCACCAATGTGGTTTCTTCGTCGGGCACCTCGCTCACCGAAGACCAGATCAAGATGATTTCGCACTTCACGCGCAACCTCACCTTGCTCTACGACGGCGACGCGGCGGGCATCAAGGCTTCCTTGCGCGGCATCGACATGGTGCTGGCCAAGGATATGAACGTGCGGGTGGTGCTTCTTCCCGAAGGGCAGGACCCCGACGACTACGCCAAGGCGCACACAACCGAGGAAATCCAAAACTACCTCAAGGAAAACGCGGTCGACTTCATCTCGTTCAAGACCCGTTTGCTGTTGAAGGACGTGGGCGACGACCCTATCAAGCGCGCCGAACTCATCGACAACATCCTCACCAGCATATCGGTGATTCCCGACAGTATCAAGCGGGCGGTGTATGTGCAGGAATGCAGCCGGCTTCTGGAAATCTCCGAGCCCGATTTGCTCAACAAGCTCAACCGTATCTTCCGCAGCCGTTTTCAAAAACAGATGTCGGGAAGCGGACAGCAGATTTCTGAAAATCAGGTTGCTCCGAGCGCACCCAAGCAGGAACCCACGCCGAGCGAACAGGAGGCCGATGCGCTGGCCCGCACCCGTACCCTTGAACGCGAGTTGCTGTCGCTGTTGGTCAATCACGGCGGGCGCACCACCAAGCAAATCTACTACGATCAGGACGGCAAGCCGATAGATCAGGTGTCGAGCGTGTGCGCCTATATCGTGGCCGAGGTGCAGCAAGACGAACTGAGTCTTTCCGACCCTCTGTATCAAGAGCTTTTCTCTATATTTGCCACCGCTTTGCAAAGCGGCACGGTGCCTGCGGTGGAAGACCTGATGCTTTCCGACAATATGCCCATGCGCAATTTGGTGGCCGATTTGGCCGCCGGCTGCTATGAGGTGAGCAAGACATGGGAAAACAAAGGCATCTGCGTGCGTACCGTGCAGACCCACGATGATAAATTAAATGCGGCTGTCTTTCAGGCTGTTTCGAATTTCAAGATAGAGAAGGTGAACGGCATGATAGAAGCCTTGAACAGACAATTCAAGGAAGTGGCGAAAGACGATGAGGTCGGTATCATGGAATTGATGAGCCGAAAGAAGCAGCTCGACACTCTCCGCAACCGGCTTTCGGCTTTGGTAAGACGGGTGATTTGTTAGGTATGAAGAAATTAGTTATCGACATAGGAAACACGCTCACCAAGTGGGGCGTTTTTGAAGGCAAGAAGTTGCTCTTTCACGAGATGCGCGCCAAGCTCAATCCCGCCGACATCGCGCACTTGCGGAACCTGCATCCCGATATGGATGCGGCCATGGTCTGCACCGTGGCGCGTGAACCGTCGTTTCTGGCCAAGACACTTTCCGATTTCACCCATTTCATAGACTGGCAGTCCTATCGCCCCGACCTCAGGATTCCCGTGAAAATCGAATACGAGCAACCCGAGACCCTCGGCCGCGACCGGGTGGCGGTGGCCTCGGCGGTGGCCTCTTTCTATCCGGGTCAGAATGTGTTGTGTATGGTGTTCGGCTCTTGCGTCACCTACAATGTGGTGGACAAGGACGCCCGTTTTTTGGGCGGTGCCATTTCTCCCGGCCTCAATATGCGTCTGCGCGCCATGCACAGATTCACGGAGGCTTTGCCTATGGTGGATTTGCGGCAGGAACGCGACACCGAGACCATCAACAACACCCGTACCGCTCTCTACAGCGGCGCTTTGGACGGCTTGCGCTACGAAGTGCAGGGCTATATAGAACGTTACAGGAAACGCTTTCCCGACCTCAAAATCGTGGTGACGGGGGGCAATGCTTCTTATTTTGAAAAGTCCTTGAATTATGAGATATTTGCGTACCATAACCTCGTTTTAAGAGGGCTGAACGAAATATTGGACTTGAATGTTTTTTAGGATAGGACGCATTTTTCTTGTCACCATAGGGATAGGGGTATGTTTATGTGCCTCCTCCTTTTGCCGTGTCCATGCGCAGACAGGGATGATGTCGCCCTATTCGGTTTTCGGGCCGGGCATCGTGCAACCCTATCTGAACGTGCGCAACATGGCGTTGGGCGGCATAGGAATCGGGCTCTCGGGGCGGGGCAACATGAACCCCCTCAACCCCGCCACCTACCGCACGGGCGTAGACACCCTCAGTGTGCGTTTCGACATAGGTTTCAACGTAAGTTTCAACGGCTTGACGCAGGAATTGAACGGCACGCGGGCCAAGAACAACAGCACATCGGGCGGTTTGAGCAACATAGAGTTCTATTTCCCTGTGTGCAAGTGGTATAAAATGGCCATTTATCTGCTTCCGCTCACCGATATGTTCTACAAGACCTCCTATTTTTCCGACAACGGCGACTTGAACCCCTACGTGGGGCGTACGCAGTTGATTCACGAAGGCGACGGAGGCATCTCGAAATTGGGCTGGGGCCATGCCTTGGGCTGGGGGCCCGTGACGGCGGGTGTGAACCTCAGTTATCTGTTCGGCAAGCTGATGCAGACTTCCACGCTCACTTTTTTAGACGATACGCTGGCCAAATACGCCGGTTCGGCCGAGTACTACACCGAAACCCGCCTCAACGGTTTCGGCCTGGACGTGGGACTCACCGCCGTGATACCCATTAAAGAATATCAATCCTTTACGATAGGAGCGTCTTACAGCTTGAAAAGCACGCTTCACGCCAAACGCACCACCCTTGCGCAAGGTGTTTTCGGTTCTTATACCGACACCGCCTACATGCCCGATGCGGAAACGCGGGGGCGATACACTTTTCCTTCTTCTTTGCGTGTGGGAATTTCGTATGAATATGAGAACCAGTGTGTGATTGGCGCCGATTTCACCTATGCATGGTGGAAGGAATACAGCGAATACGGAAAGTCCTACGACTTTTTCCGCAACACATACAGCGTGAACGTGGGGGCGGAGCTGAAGAACAACCCGCAGGCCACCACCGTGGCGAGGCGGTTCGCCTATCGGATAGGGGGATTCTTTCAGAACAACTACACCGCCTATACCGAAAACGAATTGTATTCCTACGGCTTTACCGTGGGCTTGGGCATTCCCGTGCGCAAGAGCCGCTCGCTGGTGAACGTGGGCCTGCAGTTCGGGCAGACGGGCTCGCTCAAACGGGGGCAGATCCGCGAGAATTTCATGCGTGTGGGCGTAAGTTTCTCTTCCATGGAAACATGGTTTGTGAAACCCAAGTATGATTAAAATATAAGATTGACAAATAAAAAAGTATTTAAAATGAAGAAGTTGTTGATTTTGCCATTGGCACTTCTGGGAATTTCGGCTGCGTTTGCGCAGAAATACGGCGCCACGCCCGAAGACAGTCTTACCTGCTTGCAGAACCTCTCCGTATATCAAGAGTTCTACAAACAGAAAAACTACAACGATGCCTACGATGCCTGGAAACAGGTGCTTACCGTATGCCCCGCCACCTCCCTCAACACCTACATCCGCGGTGCGGCTATCCTCAAGACCCGCATCAACAAGGCTCCCGATGCCGAAACCCGCGCGGGTTACATCGACGAGCTCATGAACCTCTACGATTTGCGTATGCAGTATTTCGGCGACCCCGGTCTTTGCAAGGGTACGAAAGCCAAGGACATGACCGTCTACAAACCCAAGCAGATCCGCGAAGCGCTCGCGCTCTACGAGGAAGCCTTGGAGCAGCCCTCCAAGCAGAAAGCCTATTGCAATGTGCCTTATAACTATTTCGAGTGCGTCATCGATGCGTTCAAGGCCGATATACTCACCAAGGCCGACATCATCGCCGCCTACGAAAAGGCCATAGCCGTGCTCGACGGCATTGCGGCTTCCCGCCCCGGCGACACCCTGCCGGCTTCCACCGAAGCGGCGATTACGCATCGCTTCGAACCCTATGCCGCCTGCGAAGACCTTATCAATATCTATACCGAGAAGTTCGAGGCCAATCAGGAAAACGCCGACTATCTGCGCAAGGCCACGTCCTTGATGGACAACCGCTCCTGCACCGACAACGACATTTTCTTCAAGATGGCCGAAGCCCTCTACAAATTGGAGCCTTCGCCCGAAAGCGCCTATCAGATGGCCAGCATGAACCGCTCGCGCAAACAATATGCGGCCGTGGTGGAATATCTTACCCTCGAGGTTATGGAAGCTATCGACGAAGCCTATAAGGAACGCGCCTATCTCGTTTTGGCGGAAGCTTATATGAATCTCAGCCAGTATACCAACGCCCGCAACGCCTGCCGTGAGGTGTTGAACATGAACCCCGAGAGCGGACGTGCCTACTTGCTTATGGGTCTGATTTATGCCGGCGGGGCGAGCTCCTGCACGGGCGACGGTTCGCCTATCGCCTTGCGCGCTCCCTATTGGGCGGCGGTGGATATGTTCAACAAGGCCAAGGCCGTGGATCCCTCTTTGAGCGAAACGGTGGCCTCGTTGGTTTCGAGCTATTCGGCGCACTTCCCCTCCACCGACGACCTTTTCACCTATGGTTTCAAGGAGGGCGAGAGCTACACCATTTCCTGCTGGTTCAGCCACACCACCACGATTCGTGCCCGTCGATAAATGGAGGCTATGAATATTTCACCTTTGCGTAGGGCGGGCGTTTTCTGCGTGTTGCTTGCATTCGGCATGAGTCTTGTGTCGTGCACGCAGAAAACGCCCGTCTATATGCCTTTCGACGATATTCACACCGCACCCCGTCAAAGTCTTGCCGGTTCGGGCAATATGGTGACCGAGGAGGGCAGGATGCAGATAGAGATGCAGTATCCGGCCATGCACAACTACACGGGCGAGGAAACCGCCACGCCCGCACAGGTGTTTCCGAAGGGCATCAAGTCGGTGTTCTACAATCAGGAGGGCACCGGCATCGACGTGTTGCTTTTCGCCGACTCGGCTATCAACTTTCAGAACGACAAGTTGATGAAGTTCTACCGCAACGTGCGGGTATACGATATGCGCACGTCGGACACCCTCTATACCGAGGCTTTGTATTGGAATCAGGACACGCACAAGATCTATTCGGACGTGTTCGTGCGCAAGGTAAGCCCCGGTTTGGTGCTCGAGGGCGAGGGCTTCGACTCGGACGAGCGCATGGAGAATGTGGTTCTGCGCAAGCCGAGGGGGGTGATACGGTAGGGAAAACTAACAATGAAACGTTGAAAAATCGTTGAAAAAATAGCCGGGAGGGCGGTGTGGGTATACATTTTTTTTACTACTTTTACCCTCCGATTGCTACATAGAGTATGAAGCGTTTTCTTGTAGGTATAGTATTGATTATGATAGGTCTCTGCGCGGCGACAGTTTCCCGTGCACAGAGTTCCTATATAGATCTTACGCTGGTTTCGGCGAAAGACTACAACCAGCCTTTGGCCAATTTCTCCCACGATGTGTTCGAGAACGCGTTCCGTATCTCCACCGACCGGGGCGATGTATGGCAGGAAGACATCAACGATGCGTTGATGGTTTTCTTGGGCTTGCTCGAACCCGGCGTTTCCTACATCATTCAGCACGAACCCACCTATTATTTCGTTTTTCAGTATAACGCCGCCAAGGATTCCTATTTGGTGATGAACAACAGTATCGGCGAGAAGAACGAAGCGATTTATGTAGACACCATGGAGGAGGCTTTGAGCGAGATGCTCAAGCTTCTGCAGATTTTCTATTCCAATACTTCGGTGTTCAATCTCAAGGAATACAGCGCGTACTAAACGCCTATCGTTCCTGTTCCAGATACACGTTCACGTTTCCTATTTTCTCTCCGAGGGGAGGATTGATTTTGCGCAGTTTGATGCCCGCTTTCCGCACAGGGGGAAATTCCGCAAAGATGCGGTCGAGGATGCGTTGCGCCACATGTTCGATGAGTTTGGAGGGCACGGACATTTCTTCCTTGATGCGGGCATAGACCTCGGCATAGTTCACGGTGTCGTCGAGGCTGTCGTTCCGTTGCGCTTTTTCGGTATCGGCATCCAGCCACACGTCCACGGAAAACCACGTTCCGATAAGCGTTTCTTCCTTAAAACACCCGTGATGGGCGTAAAATTCCATGTTTTCGATAGTAATGCGCGCCACTACAATTCGGTTTTTAGGTTTTGACCGTGCAAGGACAGGGTTTTCCCGTCGAAAGCACCGTAAGAGAAATATTGAAGCCAATCGCCCGTATTGAGATAGAGGACATTGCGCAGCTCCGAGTGGTTGTCCCTGCATACCCGGGTGTTGTCGAGGGGATCTTCCGTGCCGTTTTGCGGCAGCAGTTCCACCAATACCGGCCAATGCCTGTGGGCGAAGATAAAGGCGTCGACGGGTTCACGCTTCAGAAAATCGCGCATGAAACCCACCAGCACTCTGTTTTTATCGCGTTCATGCTCCCTGTTTCTGCCGCCCGACTTGCGGCTGCGGTGCGAGAAGTTCGAGGCGAATTTCTGCGCCCAATAGGGATGCACGGCGGCGTAGAGGATATGTGATATTTTGGCGCTGAACACCTTTTTCATCAGTTTGTAGCCGTATTGCCCCGCGCCCAGGCCGTCGCCATGCCCCAACACAAATTTTCGGCCGTTTATCGTGGCGAGGGCGAGGTCTTTCATCACCTTAATTCCCAATTCCTTTTCAAAGAAATCAATATGCCAGGCATCGTGATTGCCGCAGAAGAAATACACGGGCACGCCCGCATCGGTCAGTTCGGCCAGTTTCCCCAGCAGACGGACGTTGCCTTTGGGCATGGTGTAGCGATATTCAAACCAATAGTCAAACACATCGCCCAACAGAAAGAGCACGCCCATTTCGGCTCGGTGCTCTTCTATCCACGCCACGATTTTGCGCTCCCGTTCACGGCTTTCTTCATACGAGGGTGTGCCTAAATGAAAGTCGGAGACGAAATAGGCTTTTTGACCCGGGTTGAGTTTTATATCAAGGTTTTGCATTCGTATCGGAATTGAGGGTGCGTTGCCGTTGGTTCGCCTGCGCCCGGCGGAGCGTGGTGAGAAACCGGCGTACATGGGGGTTGTCGGGCTGCTGTTCCTGCATTCTCTGTGCGCAATCGAGCAGGAAGGCAATGTCTTGCTCGCTTTCCATGTCGAAAAGGTCTTTGCCGGCAAGCTGTTTGTTCACCATGAAGACGGGCAGCAGGTTGTGGGTGTTTTCCGTGCAGAGTTCCTGCGCCACCGTGCGTATGGTTTCTTGTGTTATATTAATATTAAACACGCAAGCCTCATAGAGCGAATCCACGTTATGGGTCTTGTAGCGGTTCTCCGCCCAAAGGTTTTCGGTTTTGTGGATTTCTTCCTGCGCTTCCAGCAGCATCTGCTGATAGAGCAAGGCGGTATGCGCAAGGGTGTCGCGCGGGGAGGCGATACGTGCGGAGGAAACGAGATTGTCGAAATCGGCCTGCAGGGAGAGTGGGGCGGAGGGTGCCTGCGCAGACAGGAAAAGCACAAGGAGGTTTTGTTGCCCCTTGCCGCTTTGCAGGGCATACATGCCTTCGCCGTTTTTGGGCACATACACGTGTCCGCGGCCTTGCTTGTCGAGACGCACCGAATCTAGGAACACGGGGCCTTTGTCCGCCGAAATCTCCAAAAACGCCACTGCACGGCCCGCCCCGCCGTTCAGTTCCAATTCCACGCTGGGCGTTCTGCGCGTGCAGGAAACCGCAAGTAGTATTAGGGTATAGGGTATAAGGTATATAATGCTTATCGGGCTTTTTACAAATAGCATTGTACGGCGCCTGTCTATTAATTCTTATCGTTGATTTTCGCCCAAGTGTCTTTCAGCCCTACGGTTTTGTTGAAGATGAGGCGGTTTTCTTTCTCGCTGTCGGGGTCTACGCTGAAGTAGCCCATGCGTTCAAACTGAAAATGCGCCAAAGGCTTTTTCTCGAAGCCCTGCAGGAACGCTTCGGCCTTGCAGTGCGGCAACACTTGCAACGATTCGGGGTTGAGGTTGTCGAGGAAAGTCTTGCCTTCTTCCACTTCGTCGGGGGCGGGGGTGGCGAAAAGCCGGTCGAACACCCGCACTTCCACGTCCATGGCATGGGGTGCCGACACCCAATGAATGGTGCTCTTCACCTTGCGGCCGTCGGGCGAGTTGCCGCCGCGCGAAGCGGGGTCGTAGGTGCAGTGGAGCGTGGTGATATTGCCCTCGGCGTCTTTTTCCACGCTCGTGCAGGTTACAAAATACGCATAGCGCAGACGCACTTCGGTGCCGGGCGAGAGGCGGAAGAATTTTTTGGGAGGGTTCTCCATGAAATCTTCGCGTTCGATATACAATTCGCGCGAAAACTTCACTTTCCGCATTCCCATGGTTTCGTCTTCGGGATTGTTCACCGCGTCGAGTTCCTCCACCTGTCCTTCGGGATAGTTGTCTATCACCACTTTCACAGGATTCATCACCACCATCACCCGTTGCGCCTTCTTGTTGAGGTCTTCGCGCACACACCATTCCAAAAGCGACACATCAATCACGTTGTCGCGCTTGGCCACGCCGATTTTCTCGGCGAAGAGGCGGATTGACTCGGGCGTGTAGCCGCGCCGCCGCAAGCCGCAGATAGTGGGCATACGGGGGTCGTCCCAACCGGAAACATATTTTTCCTGCACCAATTGCAGGAGCTTGCGCTTGCTCATCACGGTATAGCTCAGATTGAGCCGTGCAAATTCTATCTGTTGCGGAGCGTGGATGTTGAGCGTCTTGATGAACCAATCGTAGAGGGGACGGTGCACCTCGAACTCAAGCGTGCAGATGGAGTGCGTGATGCCCTCTATGGAGTCGCTCTGCCCGTGGGCGTAGTCGTACATGGGGTAGATGCACCATTTGTTGCCCGTGCGGTGGTGTTCCTGATGAATGATGCGATACATGAAGGGGTCGCGCAGGTGCATGTTGGGCGAAGAAAGGTCGCCTTTGGCGCGGAGGGTCTTGGAACCGTTGGGAAATTCGCCCTTGCGCATACGCTCGAACAAATCCAAGTTTTCTGCCACGCTGCGGTCGCGGTAGGGGCTGGGTTTGGCGGGCTTGGTGGGCACGCCCCGATATTCGGAAGCCTCTTCCTGGCTCAAATCGTCCACATAGGCCTGTCCGTTCTCAATCATCTGCACCGCCCACTTGTAGAGCTGGTCGAAATAGTCGGAGGCGTAGTATTCGCCGTCCCAGTCGAAGCCCAGCCAATGGATGTCCTCGCGGATAGAGTCCACGTATTCGGTGTCTTCCTTGGTGGGGTTGGTGTCGTCGAAACGGAGGTTGGTCTTGCCGTGATATTTCTGTCCGATGCCGAAGTTGAGGCAAATGGATTTGGCGTGACCGATATGCAGATAGCCGTTGGGTTCGGGCGGAAAACGGGTATGCACACGTCCGCCGTTCTTGCCGTTGGCGATGTCGCCTTCGATAATCTCTTCGATAAAGTTGAGGGAAGGTTTCTTTCCTTCTTCCTCGGGGATATTCTTTTCTTCCATCATAGTCGCAAATTTACTTATTTCTCGCGATTTAGGAAAGCGAGCGCCTCGGCGTAGAATTTCTCGCGCACCGGCTTGGCAGACAGGGCAAGGTCGTGCAGGCCGTTTTCTATCGTGAGCGTCTGCGCCTTGGGGCCGAGGGTCTTGCCGTATTTCTCGATGTCCTTCACATCCAACACCCCGTCGCCCGACTGGTGTTCGGGCTTCCATTTCTTGCCATACACGCTGCGGTGCGAGTGCATCACGAGAATGGGGCAGGGTATATCCAAGCCTTTCTGCAATTTCTTTTGTCCCAAATGAATGGCGCGGATCCAAGCGGCGGTGAGCGCAGGGGCGACCGGGTATTTCCAAGACGTGTCGAACTGCCATTCGCCGTGGTGGTTTTCGAGCAGGCTTTCGGCATAGGCGGTGCTGAGGCCGCCGTTCACTTTCTTATGGGGCGATTTCTTGCCCATGCGCGCCACGGCGGGGATGCCCACTTTTTCCAGAAAATGCCCCAAGTTCATATCCAAAAACGGGCTGTTGAACACAATGGCGAAGAAGGGCAGACGGTCTTTGTTCTCCTGACAATAGAGCGAGGTGATGAGCCCGCCCGTGGAGTGCGCCATAAGTGCGATTTGCGTGCAGCCCTCGCGTTTCATCTGCGCCACCGCGCTGTCGATGTCGGCGAAGTATTCGTTGAGGTCGAGCACCATGAAGGGGTATTGGTGCGGAAGTTTGGAGCGGCCGTATTTGCGCAGGTCGAGCGCATAGAAGCGGTAGCCGTTGTTGTTGAAGAAATGCGCCATTTCCGCCTGAAAGAAGTAATCGTTGTAGCCGTGCACATAGAGCAGGGCCGTGCCGGTGGCGGGCTGTTCCTTGGTGCGGACGAGCGTGGCCACCACCTTGCCTTCGTAATCGTCGGCCATATCAATGGTCTTGCTGATGAAATCCTCTCCCAAAATGTCTTTCCGATAGCCTTCGGGCACCGATTGCGCGCGGAGCATCGTCATCATCAAAAACGCGAACCCCAAAAGGGCGATAGTCTTTTTCATG
>CAMWQD010000017.1 GCA_947176325.1 uncultured Bacteroidales bacterium
GTACACACCCTGCGTGGATGCACCTATGTCGACACCATCCGCGTGGCCACCGAAAGCACCACCACGCCGTCGTTCACCATCGACTACAACGGCACCATGGCCGGCGACACCGCCATTATCGTAGAGTGCGACAAGAAAACGCATTACTTTACGCCCGACAGCATTGTGTACGGTGGCGACAAACCCACGTTCAAGTGGTACTTCAACAATTACGTGGCCGGCTCGGGTTCGTCGTTCAGCGACAGATATTCGGGTATGCTCGACCGTTCGACCGTATACGCCGAAATGACTTCGTCGAAGAAGTGCGTGGCCCAGCGTACCGTAAAGAGCAATTCGATTTATGTACGCTATACCAAGATGCCCGAAGCCGATGTCAACATCAACAGCAACAAGGGCTTGCAGGTATGTCCCGACGAAGAAGTGGTAATCTTCCAGGCGCATACGCCTTCCTACGACAGCGGCACCTATGTATGGTTCGTGAAACGTGTGGACAGCGGTGCGAACGCACGCTTCGAAAAGGTTCATACGGGCGACTCCCTTGTAAGCACTTTCGCTACGGGCGACCAAGTATATTGCGTATACTTTGCGGACGACACCTGCGTGAAGGCTTCGCCCAAGCAAAGTAACACCCTCACCTTCCAGACCTATCCGCTGCATAGGCCTAAGGTTACCATCACGCAGATTATCAACGAATATCCTGCATGGGGCGACACCATCTGCGAATATGCGCCGGTTACTTTCGTGGCGGCTATCGAAGACGCGGGCAAGGATTACACCTTCAACTGGATGCTCGACGGAACCATCATCGGCACCCCCAACACCTTGCGCATCTCCTACGAAGATTTGCAGGCCAACAGCGATACGGCGGTGAACATGCGCAACCTGGTGGCTCACTTGGAGACCAATCATCAGTGCGCCGTGCCCGGCAATCTCGTGGAAGATAACGACACCATCTACGTGCGTCCGCGCAAGCACTTCAACGCCTATATCGAACAGATTGGTTCGCTTGAATGTCAGGGTGTTGCCGAAGAGCTTGTTCGCTTCACGCAGGTTACATCGGCCAACTACGTATACCGCGACGGCTATCTGGCCACTGTTTGCAGCGGCAGTTACACGAGCAACTGGACGAACAGCGGTGCGGTTTCGCAGCAGGTGATTTCCGGCGGCAACGGTGTGGTGAAGGCCACGGCGGCCCATGCTTCCTACTATCAGATGTTCGGTCTCACCACCAAGGATAGAGTGACGAACTACAGCGAGCTCGACTACGCCATCTATCTGAATTACGGCACGTTGCAGGTTTACGAAAAGGGTGTTAACATTGGTTCGTTCGGAAGATATGTGGCCGGCGATGTGTTCGAAGTGGAATTGCTTAACAAAACAGTCCGCTATATCAAGAACGGCACGGTATTCTACACCTCGAAGGTTCCGGCTACGGCCTTCATATATCGTGGCGGCTATGCCCTCCATACGCATTGGTGCCCCGCTTCGCCGGAGTCGACGCACCATCAGGATCCCAAGCTGCTCGACCTCCGCATCGTTTACCATAAGAGCGACGTGATGTTCGCTTCGCGGATTGTGGCTCCTCCCGTCAACAAGCCCACCTATACGTGGTATGTGAACAACAAGCCGTTTGAATTCGGCAACGGCAACGATACGCTCATCGAGCACAACTACGCATTCGAAGACGGCGATGTGGTGAAACTCTTCGCCAAGACCAACGACTACTGCGTGGATGTTCCGTCGGCCATGTCTCAAGAGATTATGGTTCGTGTGGCTGTGCCGAAAGACTTCCTGCAGACTGTGGCCGACACCGTGTTTGTATGCCGTGGCGACAGCACCACCATCAGTGCCTCCGGTGCCGAATCCTACAGATGGGAGCCGGTTCGCTACTTCTCGCAGGCACAAAGCCGCGACAGCAGCATCCACTATCTGCCTCTCGAAACGGCTTCGTATCGTGTATTCGGAACCGTCAACACCTCCTGCACCGACTTTAAGCGTGTGGATGTGGTTATAAACGAGCTTCCGAAGCCCGACCTCGGCAAGGATATCAACGTTTGCTATCCCGATACGGTATACCTGAGCATCGCCAAGGGTGCCGCGCCCGATACGACCGCCGATAAGACCTATCATACTTCGTGGACGTTCATTCCCGACAAGGGCGAGGCCTACAGTCCCGTTTCCACGCACGAGAACGCCATAGACTACGTTTTGCTCTCCACGGGTAAGATGGTGGCCGCCATGTCGAACAAGTCGAGCGGCTGTACGGTAACCGACACCATGGTTATCAATGTTCTCGACACCCTCGGTATTGTGGTGACGCACACGGCGCGTGTATTGCCCAAATACTCCTGCCCGGGCGAGAGAGATACGTTCTCGTTCAGCTACATGCAGAACGAAAACCATCCCGTTACCTTGGCTTGGTATAAGAATGGAAAACTGCTGAGACGTTCCACCAACGCCAACGATACGGTTCTTATCACCAACGACTTTGTAGATCTCGATACGATTTACGCCGTGGTTTCCTTGCCGTTTGAATGCGGTCTGGAACGTGCCAAAGACACGGCTCTCTTCCCCTTGCGCCGTCACGTGAAGCCTACGGGCTCGATGGTAGTGAGCGACGATACTATCTGTGTGGGCGATACGCTGGGCATAGGTGTGAAAGTGGTTGACAATCCCGACGATACCGTGATTTACTCCTATCGCTGGTATGTCAACAACAAGCCTGTGGCGCTCACCGACACGCCTTCCATCCGTCTGGAAGACTATGTAAGCAATGGTACGTTCTACTATAACGTATTCTGCTATGTGAGAAGGGAGATGAATTGTGGCTTCGACAGCGTGAAGAGCGCCGACACCACTATTCTGGTGATGCCTATCGACACGATAAGCGTCCGTATCAATCCTGAGGTGGTTACGGGTTGCGTTTATCCCGACGGCAGAGTGTTCATGCATGCCGACCTTGCGGTGGAAGGCCGTCATCCTGTGTTCGACAAGGCTCTTCCCGCCATAGAATGGTATCTCGACGATACGGTGGTGGCCGGCAACAACGGCACGGCGTTCAACCATCTGGTTCAGACCATGGATACGGGTGCTGCGCACACGCTTGCGGTGAAGGCTGTAAGCAGCTATAAGTGCGTGGCCGTCAATACGGTATTCGACACGGTTGGCCTCAACTTCTTTGCGGTTCACGCCGATGCGGGTCCCGACACGTCCATCGAGTCGAACAAGAACGTTACCTTGTTCCACGACAGCGTCCGCGGCGACAAGATTGAATGGAGCACAAGCGGCGACGGTTATTTCGTGAACGCGGGTGTGCTGCATCCTACCTATATCCTCGGCAATAAAGACCGCAAGTCGGACAGCATTGTCCTCTACCTGCATGTTTCGAGCCGCTTCGGTTGCGACGCCATCGACAGCATGGTAATCCGTCTTACCCGTTGCGCGGCCTACGCTTTGGCCAAACGCACGCCCGACCAGACCATCTGTCACGACGATACCCTCTTCTACGAGAACAAGGTGGTTGCCATTTCAACGGCCATCAGTTCCGCTGTTCCGCACTTCCTCTACACCCTCGTGGCTCAGCCTTCGGGCAGCTATCCGCTCGATACCCTGGCCGTGGTTGAGGACAGCACCAATACGTTCCGTTGGAAGGGTGTGGTGGATACCACCCGCAAGTATCTCTTGCACGCGGAAATCCTCAACACCTTCTGCAACTACTACGACAGCACCAAGGTTACGGTATTGCCGCTCAACACCCTTACGGTGAAACTGCACCAGCCCGACAGCACGTTGTGCACCGTAGAGCCTCTCAGACAGGCCGAATGGACGTCGCTCAACTCCATGCACTGGAGATACGATGCAGGCAGCAAGTTGCTCAGCCACGTTCACTGCAACAACTTCCCCTATGCGCCTACCACGGCCTACGGCTTGGCCAACAGTACGATGCGCTATGTGGCTACGGGTAAGGAACTTGCGGTTCTGGTGGGCTTCAACTACGAAAACGACCGCAACACGGCGATAGACTATGGTTTCTACCTCGCCAACGGTTCGTTCACCGTCTACAACGAGGGCAACCCCGTTACCTATACTCCGGTGGGCAACTACACTGTGGGCGATGTATTCACGATTGTACGCGAACACAAGCAGGTGATCTTCTATGTAGACCAGAACGGCACGCACCGTGAGGTTTACCGCATGAACGAACCTGCCAGCGGCTACGGCCTCAAGGTGAACTACGCGGTGGCTTCGTTCCGCTCGGGCGACGTAATCAACCCGATTATGTATGGCAGCACCGCGGCGGCCAAGGTATTTGTGGAATCGCAGTTCGGTCCTATAAGCGGCAACGTTTCCTACGTTTGGAAAGTGGGCGACAACGTCTTCAGCACGGCTCCTACCTTCGACTACGAGAAGGTGAACTTGAAGAGCGGTGATACGGTGACGGTTAGGGCTATGGGTGTGAACAGGTGCGATACCCTCTATGCCTACGACACTTTGGTTGTCGGTGGCCCGGCTGCGCCCAACACTCCGTTCTTCCTGGCCCTTACCCGCGACGATAAGGCCCTCTGCGAAGGCGAAGGCGTTACCCTCACCGCCCATGCCTACAACCTCGACAAGGTGGGCGACGGCACGCTCAAGGCAAGCGACCTGCGCTACAACTGGTATCTGAACGGCAAGCTCGTGAAGGGCAACACGCCTTCCAATACGAACATCTACACCAACGCGAAGAACGGCGACTACGCTCATGTGGAGGCTGTTCTGCCCGCCACCGCCTGCGCGCTCTATCGCGAGGGCAACCCCACCTTGAGCCATCGTCTGAATATCAGCCTCAAGGAGAACCGCAAGCTCGAATTCAATATGTTCCTGGCGCGTGCCAAGGATACGGTGGCTTGCCCGAATACGGCGGTTACGTTCAACACCAAGGTGGTGAACGGCGGCGGTTACAAGATTGATTGGTATGTTAACGGCAGCCTCACCGCCGCCGGCGACAGCTATACGATTACGCCCGACACCACGGTGAGTGTGTATGCGGTGGCTCATCCCAGCCTCACCGGCTACTGCCTCGACAGCACCGGCAACGTTTCCAAGACCATCAAGGTGAGATTGCTCCAAGTTCCGCAAGTGGAGGCCTGGGCCGACACCGAGGTGGTTGCCGGAAGCAAAGTGATGCTCCACGGCAAGTTGCTCCGCGAAGCCGACAAGCCCACCACCGTACAGTGGACTTCCACGCAGGGTCAGGTGCCCGGCCGCACCAGCCTCAATACGCAGATAACGGCCAACACCACCACGTTCTACTTCCTGACGGCTTATAGCGCCTATGGTTGCAAGTCGAACGTAGACACTGTGGAAGTGGATGTATATGAATGTCCTACCTTGCGCAACTATAGCGTTCCCGATGCGGTTTGCGCCGGCGACAGTGCCCTGTTGCGTGTGGATATGGCCGGCTACAAGCCTGCATCCAACATCTATATGTGGCAGATAAGTGCCGACGGTGGCAACACGTGGACCGAGGTGAGCGGCAGCCGCTACACCATGGTTCAAGATCGCACGGGTAGCACGTTGAAGATTAAGCCTGCCGGCTTCGACCTCGACGCCAGCAACAATGTTCGCTTCCGTGCCGCTGTAATGGCCGACACCTTGCGCGACGAACTCTGCAACACCGTTTACACGCCCGCGCTCTCGCTCAACGTAGACACGGCCCACCTCAATCCTCCCACCCTCGACATCTTGGGCGAAGGTGACTTCTGCACCACCGCCTGCCATATATATCCCACCTACGAGGCGCGTGTTACCCCGGGCTACGGTGTGGCTTGGAAGCAGAACGGCGGCGGTGTGCTCGAATGGGACGGCAACGACCATAAGCGTAGCTATACGGTTCACAACGGCGACAAGGTTATCGGCGTGCTCTATGGCAATAGCGTGTGCGTGAACAGAATGAATATCAGCGACACCATCACTGTTCGCTTCCACCGTCCCGTGAAGGTGAAGGCTTGGGCCGACACCATGATCCGCAAGAACGACGTGGCCATGCTGCACGCGTTGGCCACCGAAGGCACGGGCAGCATCTCCTATAGCTGGACGGATGCTTCCTTGGTTGCGGACGCCACTCTGGCCGACACTTGGACCAAGCCTCTGGCCTCCACCCGTATCTTTACGGTGAAGGCTACCGACAGCTTCAGTTGCGAGGGCAAGGCTACGGTATTGGTGAAAGTGAACGACACCTGCATTGTTGATGTCAAGTTGCAAGGTTCTGAAAGCGTCTGCATCAACGAAACGGCCACCTTCCAAGGTCTGGTGACCGGAGGCAGACTCTTCGGACCCTATCAGACTGCTTGGACGGTGAACCCGCCGTTGTTGAGCAACGATGGCAGCATTATCGTGCCCAACCCCAACACGGCCAGCATGAGTATCGCCGATGCACAACCCGGTGTCTACACCGTGAAGTTCATTGTCACCGACACGCTGGCTCAGACCAAGAAATACTGCAACCCGGACGGTATCGTGATGAGTGATAGTCTCGTATTCACGATCAACGCGCCCGATACGTTGAGTGTTCGCATCGACACTCTCCAGAAACGTTCTCTCTGCGAGAATGACAAGGCTGTGATTCGCGCCAAGGCCCGCGTGAACGGCAGAGAACCCGTTGCCGGCGAACTCGTCATCCGCTGGTATCGCATCCGCAACAACTCCGTCACCTACATAGGCAGTGGCGACAGTATCATTGAGAACAACCTGCGCAACGGAGACCGCTTCTACGCCTTGGCTTCGTTTGCCAACAACAAGTGCGTGGTAAGCGACAATGCATACAGCGATACGGCCACCTTTACCGTGGGTGAGAAGCCCGAACCGCTCCAGGCACATCAGGTGGAGGTTCACAACCACATCGCCTGCATGCCCAACGATTCTACCTACATCTCCATCATGCCGAGCGCCAGCCAGTTGGCCTACAACCTGCTGTATACCATCGACAGCGGCCGCACTTGGCATACGGAATCCTTCTTCGGCAACTTGGCCGAGGGTCGCTACTATGTGGGTGTGAAGGCCGACGATGGTTGCTCCTCCGATCCCATGCTGCCTGTATACGTACAGAACCAGCCCGACATAGACTTTGGCAAGCTTTCGTTCCTTGTCGACACCATCTACGCCTGCAACGGCAAGATAGACCTCTTCCCCGCGCAGACGGCCGACAGTGCTTTGGGTCTGGGCTACATCTATTGGTATGAGGATTCGGCCATGACCAAGTTGCTCAAACGCAGTCCCGAATATGCCACGAGTCATAGTTACGTGCCCGAAAGCCGCTTCCTCGACAATGTAGGCGTATACGAATTCTGGGCCGTTGAAGCGGCGGGTCTCTGCGTGGGCAAACCCAACAAGTTCGTCTATGTGGTTTCCAGCTGCGATGCCGAGCTCACGCCCAAGCGCGACACCATCTGTCCCGACGATACGGTACTCTACAGCCTCATCATCGACAGCATTTCGCTGCGCAACGCCGGCGGTTGGTTCTTCCAATACAGTGCCGACAGCAAGTTTGCGGCCGCCACCACGCAGAACATCACCTCCGCCGACTCGCTTGTGAAGGAATTCCTCGACAACCGTGCGGGCAGCTACCGCGTGGCCTATATCACGCCCAACCGCGACACCCTCTATCACGAACCCTCCACCTTGTGGGTAGGTTCCTATGCAGACCCGAGCATGTATCTCACGCTGTCGTATCCTATCGACAGGGCTACCGATATGTGTCCCGGCGAAACCGCCAATATCTTGTTCCGCGACAAGAACGCCCAGTATGAAGTATTCTGGCCCGGCGACTCGGTTTACAGAACCGTCCGCTCCAACTACGCCAAGGCGTTCAACCGCACCGATACCGTACATGTGCTCCTGCGCAGTGTGCTGGGTGGTTGCGAGGTGGCCACGGATATCGAGGTGATTGTACGTCAGGCTACGAATATCGACCTCTCCGCACACGACACCACGATATGCTACGAGCCCGACATGTATGCATATTTCCCGCAGATTCTGGATACCGGCGGCGAATTCTACATCAAGTATGAATGGACCACGCTCGACGAAGAGGTTGTGGGTTCGGGCAACTTCCTTGTTCAGAACACCCGCTTCCTGGTAGAGCCCGATACCAACTACTATCTGGCGAGGGCGGCCACCGGCTATGCCGAATGTCCTTCCAACCCCGATACGTTCCGCGTAGTGGCGCACCGTCCCACTTGGACTTTCACGCCTTCGGAAGTGGAAGTATGTGCGGGCACCTTGTTCCCGTTCCATGCGGGCACGCCGTTCGACAGCATCCGCTTCGGCGAAGGCTTGTGGCAGCCGCGTGGCAACGACAGCTTCACGCTCGGACCTATCTATAAAGACAGTGTGGTGTCCGTGACCATTCTGCGCAAGGTTTGCGAGAGTGTGGGCAAACTCAATGTCAAGATTATAGAACGCGATACCTTGGCCGTGACACTTGCCGAGAACGCCGATGCTTGCGTGGCTTTGGCTCCTGTTTCGGGCACGAACATCGACCTCGGTCTGCACGCTCAGCTGCAATATCGTGTTCAAGGCACCGAAAACAGCGCCTTCGCCGGTCTGGTATACAAGAACCACGGCACTTCGGCGCAGACCATGCCTTACAGCTTCTACATGATGGCCGACGGCGCGGGTAGCACGCACCTCTACATCTACCTCAGTGGCGTACAGGCCAATATGACGAGCTTCGGCACTGTGGCCGAGGGCGATATGCTTGCCATCAGCCGCGAACAGGGCAACGTTCTCTTCTACCGCAACGGCGAACTGCTCTACAGCACGGCCGAGACCTCGCGTGTGGAAGACTACATGACGGCGCAGGCCGATGTGGACGGCAACACCGCCCTCACCAACATCACCTTGCTCAACCTGCCCGGCTCGAGCATCGCCGCCACCGTCGCCACCCGCTACAACGACCGCACCTACGCTTGGTATATCAACGGCAACCAGGTAGACAACGTAGCCACGCTCGATGCCAAGAAACATCCCGTGATAAACGGCGATACCGTGGTGCTGCGTGTACGTTCCGTGAGTCCTTGCGACACCCTTGTGAAGTCCGACACCCTTGTGGTGGCTCTGCAGAACACCTATAAGCCTCTGATGGTGTCTGTCGACACGCCCGACGCGCTCTGCCCGGGTGCCGCTCACCACACCTTCACCGCCACCGTAACGGCCCCCGCAGGGGTGGCCGCCGCCGACCTGCGCTACAACTGGTATCGCAACGGCAATAAGGTGGTTACGGGTGCTTCCTACAACACCTACGATGCCAACAACTTGCAGGTCGGCGACGTGATCTTCGCCGAAGCGTATGTGGCCAACAACCTCTGCGCGCTCAACCAAAGCAACTATCCGGCCGTAAGCAACCGCGTGGTTCCGCAGTTCGAGCAACCCACCGACAAGACGGCCCGCATCCTTCCCGAACCCGGCCTCACGCTCTGCCGCTTCGACGAAGCCACGTTTACGGTGGTGATGACCGGCAACACCCACTTGCCCGCCCGCGTAGACTGGTATCTGAACGGCAACCTCGCACAAAGCTCCGCCGCCCTCACCTACAAGACTTCCACGCTTGCCGACGGCGACAAGCTCTATGCGGAAGTTCAGCTGAGCGCGGATGAACTCTGCGACGGTCTGCAACTCCTCTATAGCGACACCGTAAGCGTTACCGTCAACCCCACGCCTGTGGTGGAAGCCGGTGATGACCAAGTTGTGGATCTCGGCGACACCGTACAAATGAACGGTTCGGTTCTGAGCGGTCTGAAAGACCCGATGACCTATCGTTGGGTTCCGCAGACGCAGCCCGCCAACACGCTCAGCACGCAGTTCATTGCCGAACACGCGGGCTACCGCTACCTCTACGCCACCAACGGCTACGGCTGCACGGGCTACGACTCGCTCTACATCGACTTGTCCGAATGCAACTACATCGAGGCTCAGAGTCCGGTTACGGGCAATGAAGTCTGCGAAGGCGACAGTGTACGCTTCAATATCACCGTGGGCGGCACGCACGCCGGCAACCCGCAGCGTATCTGGCAGATAAGCACAGACGGCGGCAATACGTGGAGCAACATTTCCACGGGCAGCGACTATAAGGCCGAAAACACGAGCCTGCTTGTACGCAGCGCCAAGGCTTCCATGAACAACGCCCTCTACCGCATGGTATTCGTTCCCGATGCCACGCTGGATATGAGTTGCGATACCCTCTACAGTCTGCCTTACGAACTCAAGGTGAACGCCGCGGGCCGCACCCTTTCCGCCGGCTTGCAGGATCCGGGTGCAATCTGCGACGATGAAGCCACGATAACCTTCACCCTCAACGGCAACTTCGAAGAAGGCGACCTCTACGAATGGTATGTGAACGACGTGGCTGTAGGGCAGGGCAGTGCTTCGCTCACGCTCAACCGCGCCCGCATCGCCCACGGCGACCAGCTCAAGGCCGTGGTGAAAGCCTCCGCACAGGCTTGCGCCGACAACCAGGAAGTTGTAGACACGCTCACGATTAAGATTAATCCCGCGCTCACGCTCCGTGCTTGGGCCGACACCATCATCAACCGGAACACGCAAGCCGCGCTCCATGCCGACGCACAAGGCGGCACCGCGCCCTTCACCTATGCTTGGAAGCAGTCTGCCTACACGCAGGATGCCGCTTCGGCCCACACCTTCACCACCACCCTCGCTGCAACCCGCTTGTTCGAGGTGGAAGCCACCGACCAAGCCGGTTGCAAGGCCACGGCTCAGGTACGGGTGAGCGTAACCGACACCTGCATCGACGGCATCGTGATTGCCGGCGACAACCAGACCAAGACCGTCTTCGACCTCTGTCAAGACTCCGCCATCACCTTCGATGCCTTAGTGAGCGGCGGTATGCCCGGCGGCTATACCCTCTCGTGGACGGTTTCGCCCACGCTGCCCGCCGCTGACCTCGTTACCTCGGCCAACGGCGCCAGCCTGTGGCTCAAACCCTCCGTAGCGGGTGTATTCACCCTCACCGCCCGCGTAACCGACACCACGGCCCTCGGCGCGGCCCTCTGCACCTCGGCCCAACGCACGCACACCGCCATCGTGACGCTGAACGTAAGCGCTCCCACCACCTATGCCGTGAGCGTGGCCGAAACCGATGCCCTCTGCGAAAAGAACGTTCAGGAAGGCGAATTCGGCCTCCAGGCCACCGTGACGGGCATCACCGACTACACCTTGGCTTGGTATAGAATCCGCAACAACGTTGAAATTGCCCTCGGCAACGGTTCCACTACGCTCATCCTCACCGACGCCGTAGACGAAGACCTCTACTATGCAGTGGTTACCCCGCTCGAAAACTGCGTGGATGCCGCCTCCCGCCACAGCGACACCG